>NZ_JAQMUE010000084.1 GCF_028330985.1 Roseofilum reptotaenium CS-1145
AAAAGCTTGCTTTTACCCTATTTTCCGAGATGCAGGAAAATGCGATAACTGAGGACAAGACGCTAGCATTTACCTCACTTCCCCAACCGCAACCGTTAGCGGAAAATTCAGAAAAGCTTGCTTTTACCCCATTTTCCGAGATGCAGGAAAATGCGATAACTCAGGAGCAAACGTTAGCCTTTACCTCGCTCCCCCAACCGCAACAGCTAGGGGAAAATTCAGAGAAGTTGGCTTTTACTCCTTTCTTAGGAATAAAAGAAGTAGAAACGGCTCCGGCAACCCCAGTTTTCCTAAACGCTCAACTGAGTCAAAACGATTCATCGCCATCAGAACCCAGAGTATTAGTAGCAGAAATTGTTGTCAGTGGAGTCGATGGAGACTTAAGAAATCGGGTATTTGATGTGATTAGTACCCAAGCCGGGCGGACGACAACTCGGACTCGACTGCAAGAAGATATTGATGCAATTTTCGCCACGGGATTCTTTTCTAATGTGCGAGCAACGCCAGAAGATACCCCATTAGGTGTGCGTGTCACATTTGAGGTAACACCTAACCCAATTTTACGACAAGTTAATATTAATGCCAATCCAGGAACAGATATTCCTTCCGTTGTTCCCCAAGAAGTAATTGACGAAATTTTTGGCGATCAATATGGCAACATTCTTAATCTGCGCCGCTTTCAAGTCAGTATTCAAGATTTGAATACTTGGTATCAAGAGAATGGGTATATTTTAGCTCAGGTGGTGGATGCGCCAGATGTGAGTGATGAGGGTACGGTTACCCTGATGATTCCCGAAGGGGTGATTGAAGGTATTGATATTGTTTATCTGAATCGAGATGGACAGGATACAGAAGAAGATGGAACCCCTGTTAAGGGGAGAACGCGGGAGTTTATTGTTACTCGACAGCTCAGTTTGCAACCGGGGGATATTTTTAATCGCGATACGATTCAAGGGGATTTACAGCGAGTGTTTGGCTTGGGAATTTTCCAGGATGTAAATGTGACGTTAAATCCAGGGACTGACCCCACAAAAGTGGTAGTAGTACTGAATGTACAGGAACAGAATACGGGTTCGATCGCCGCTGGAGGCGGTATTAGTTCTGCCAGTGGATTATTCGGTTCATTAAGTTATCAAGAAACGAACTTCGGCGGCAATAACCAGACCCTGCGTACAGAAGTGCAGCTTGGAACTCGTGATTTTCTCTTTGATGTCAGCTTCAGCGATCCGTGGATTGGTGGAGATCCTAAACGCACATCTTATACTACGAACGGATTTAGACGGCGTTCAATCTCCCTGGTTTACGATGGTGATGAAGACCCCATTCGCTTAGATAATGGCGATCGCCCCCGCGTGCTGCGTACGGGCGCAGGGATTCGCTTTTCGCGTCCCTTGGGAGAAAATCCCTTAAAACCCGATTGGTTAGCCTCCCTAGGTATACAATACCAGCGAGTTTCGATCCGCGATGCCGATAACGAACTGACGGCTAGAGACGAAGATGGGCAGCGTCTAGCCTTCCATAATACCGGTATTGACGACCTATTCATGCTCCAGTTTGGTATGGTTAGCGATCGCCGCAACAACCCAGCTCAACCCACCACCGGCTCAGTCACCCGTTTTAGTATCGAGCAGTCTATCCCCGTCACAAGCGTCGTCATGAGTCGTCTGCGGGGAAGTTACACCTTCTTTGTCCCAGTCAAATTTACAGATTTCACGGAAGGCCCCCAAGCCCTCGCCTTTCAAATTGAAGGCGGTGCAACCTTTGGAGACCTCCCCCCCTATGAAGCCTTCATTCTGGGCGGTCTAGAGTCTGTCAGAGGCTTTGCAGAAGGGGATGTGGGCAGTGGTCGATACTTCCTCGAAGGAACCGTAGAATATCGCTTCCCTGTAAGCCGACTGTTGGGAGGAGTATTATTTTTGGATGGAGCCACGAATCTCGGATCGGGTAATGCGGTGATTGGTAATCCCTCTGGACGGCGTGGATTGCCCGGTTCAGGAGCATCCGCAGGGATTGGTGTGCGGGTGAATACCCCCCTAGGCCCCATCCGTATTGATTATGGATTTAATACCGATGGCGGGAGTCGAGTCCACTTTGGGATCGGAGAGAAATTTTAATCATGGCGATCGCAACTTCCCTAAACCAACCCTTTACCCAATCGGGTGTCGGTTTGCATAGCGGACTGGAAACCCAAGTCAACGTACTGCCCGCAGAACCCGGAAGCGGACGCTATTTTGTGCGCGTCGATCTGCGAGATCAACCCACAATTCCCGCCAGTATCGAAACCGTCAAATCCACCGTACTATCTACGGAACTAGCGATTGAGGAGACCAGCGTACGAACCGTAGAACACCTGCTCGCCTCCCTCCTCGCCCTCGGAATCACAGATGCCAGAATCGAGATCAATGGCCCTGAAGTGCCCCTACTCGACGGTTCAGCCGCCCCTTGGGTTGAGGCCATTAGCGGTCATCAGCCGGCCCTTCCCGTCCAATTTCCAGTATCAGAAGTAACCTTAACTGAACCCATTTGGATCGCCGATAAAGATGCCTTTGTTGCCGCCATTCCTGCGCCCCAACTGCGCTTTACCTATGGCATTGAATTCGACTTAGCGGCGATCGGTCAACAATGGCACAGTTGGCAACCCGATCGCGAATCCTTTAGCACCACCGTTGCTCCCGCTCGCACCTTTGGACTGGCTCACCAAATTGAAACCTTACGGGCGCAGGGGTTAATCAAAGGTGGTAGTCTGGATAATGCCCTCGTTTGCGGCCCTGAAGGTTGGCTCAATCCTCCCTTGCGATTTGCCAATGAACCTGCCCGCCATAAACTCTTAGACCTGGTGGGAGACCTGAGTTTATTGGGAGTTCCTCCTGTGGCTCACTATCTGGCATTTAAGGCCAGCCATCACCTTCATGTGCAACTGGCGAGGAAAATTGCCCAACTGATCTAATCCCTGTTGTTTATCGTCTAACCCATGTCCACAGAAACTGAGACTAGCCCAGAAACCCCTGCTCTTGATCCAACCAACATCGTTTTCAGTGTCGAAGAGATTCAGAAAATTATTCCCCATCGTTATCCCTTTGCTCTGGTAGACCGGATTATTGCCTATGAGCCAGGCAAATCAGCAGTAGGACTAAAAAACATCACGTTCAATGAACCCCAGTTTCAAGGGCATTTTCCGGGTCGTCCCATTATGCCAGGTGTACTAATGGTTGAAGCCATGGCTCAAGTGGGAGGCATTGTAGTCGTGCAAATGGACAACTTTCCCAGCGGATTATTTGCCTTTGCAGGTATCGATAAGGTTAAATTTCGCCGGCCTGTAGTGCCTGGAGATCAGTTAATTATTACCGCAGAAATTACCAAAGCTATGCCAAAACGCGGTTTTGTGATGATGAAAGGGACAATAGAAGTTAATGGTCAAGAAGTCAATGGTAAACCAATTGTAGAAGGAGAGCTGAAGTTTGCAATTTTGAGTGAAGAGTAAGTAACGATTTGGTGTTAGCAAGATAAGAGAAATCAGAATGGGGGAGATATGACCACCCTAATTCATCCAACGGCAGTGATTCATAGTGGTGCAACGGTTCATCCAACGGTGAGCGTTGGCCCCTATGCCGTGATTGGGGAAAATGTGACCATAGGGGCAAATACGACCATTGGCTCCCATGTGGTGCTGGAAGGATGGACGGAAATTGGCGAGAGAAATGAGATTTTTCCCGGAGCGGCAATTGGTTTGGCTCCCCAGGATCTTAAGTATGATGGGGGCCAAACTTGGGTCAGAATCGGTAATGATAATTGTATTCGTGAATATGTGACCATTAATCGCGCAACCGCGCCGGATGAAGCAACAGTAATTGGCGATCGCAATTTACTCATGGCTTATGTCCATGTGGCCCATAATTGCCTGCTCGAAAATGAGGTGATTGTAGCCAACTGCACCGCGTTTGCTGGTCATGTGCATGTGGAATCAAAGGCTAGAATTAGCGGTTTGTTAGGGGTTCACCAATTTGTGCATATTGGCCAGATGGCGATGGTCGGTGGAATGAGTCGCATTGAGCGAGATGTTCCCCCGTATATGACTGTAGAGGGAAATCCGGCCCGGGTGCGATCGCTCAATGCGATCGGTTTAAAACGCTCTGGATTAACTCAAGAAAACTTTCGCATCCTCAAAGAAGCCTATCGAATGCTCTATCGGTCCGATCTGACCTTTCAACAAGCCCTAGAGCAATTAAATACGCTACCGAAAACCGAGCAATTAACCCACCTACACCAGTTCCTGCACCTATCTGTCACAGAAAAAGGCCGCCGAGGCCCCATTCCAGGGAATAGGGACTAGGTTGGAGTAGATGGGTGCATGAGCATTAGACGGTATTCCATAATCTCTAGTCCGGTTAATTGGCTATGCACGTTAGGGAACAGGCAATCGGCAATCGGCAATCGGAATGAAAACGCACTGTAGATAGTTGAACCGATTACTCGGACATGATAGAACAGGCGAAACCACATAATCGTTAAACTTTTTAACGATTATGTGGCAGGTTATCCGGATCTAAACCCATAGCAATCAGGCGCTCTCTCAAGTCCTGCAATGCGGTTTGTGCTTGTTCTTTTTCCTGTCGTTCCCAATCTTTTTCCTGTCGTTCCCAATCTTTTTCCTCTGCTTCTGTAGGAATTAAATTCCCCGATTCGTCATAAAAACGTAGCCATAACCGCTCGATTCCTTTATGACTACCTTGCCACAATCTCAAGCCCAACCCTAACTCTTCTAACCATAATTCCTTGTTCCCGATCTCTAGCTCTTGATACCCACTTTCGTCTAATTGAAAAGCTCGAAAATAGTCCTGTTCTCGTTCATAAACGATATAGTATGGGACGCGTAGAAATTGTTCGTATACTTTCCATTTTGTTGGTGGTTTTGTCAGGTCTCTACGAGTCGTTTCTCCCAAGTCTTCCCGTTGCGTACTCGGTGACAACAGTTCCACCACGATAAACGGATTCACTTCTTCTTGCCAGACGACATAACTCATCCGTAATTCTTTCTGTTCATACAATCGAGATACTCCCACGACTCCAAACCAGTCCGGACGTTTGTATCTGTTGGTATTCTCTACATCGTAGTAGAGATTCAAATCCATGGCTGAAAATACCTGTTCTGGGGTATAGGTAGCCGGTTGAAAGGTTTGCTCTAACAGTTGAGATTGTATGGGATGATATTGGTCTGGCAAACCCGATTCTCCTACTTCTTCACTTGGTAAGTCGTACATGGTAGGCAGGTCTTCTCTTTTGGGGGTTCTTGAGATGTTATTCTGCCTTTGGGTTAAGTTAACCATAATCACAGGAAAAAGTGCTTTTGTTCTATACTATCGCTTTAAGAAGCTTATTTATGGACTATTCAAGGAAAGGGTAGAATCCTGTTGTCCCCATTCCCCATTCCCCATTTCCTATTTCCTATTCCCCATTCCCCATTCCCCATTCCCCATTCCCATGACCACTATTTTTATCAGTACCGGTGAAGTCTCAGGAGATTTGCAAGGCGCTCTGTTGGTAGAAGCGTTGCACCGTTATGGTTCTCAACACGGTTTGGATCTGGAGATTTTGGCTTTAGGGGGAGAGCGCATGGCTAAGGCTGGAGCAAAATTGTTGGGTCAAACGACAGGAATTGGTTCCGTGGGACTTTTGGAGGCATTGCCTTTTGTGATTCCCACATTGAAGATTCAGGAGCAAGTGAAGCGCTATTTGCGCCAAAATCCTCCAGATGTAATTATTTTGATTGACTATATGGGGCCCAATTTGGGTATTGGCAGCTATTTGCACCGCCATTTGCCCCAAGTGCCGATTGTGTACTATATTGCTCCCCAGGTCTGGGTTTGGTCTCAAAATAAACGCGATACCCAAAGAGTAGCTGAAATTACGGATTTGTTGTTGGCGATTTTCCCAGAAGAAGCACAATATTTTCAGGAACATAAGGTTAATGTCAATTGGGTTGGACATCCTTTAATTGACCGGATGCAAACATTTCCCAACCGCGATCGCGCACGCACTACATTAGGCATCCGAGAAGATGAAATGGCGATCGCCTTAATACCAGCCTCGCGCCGTCAAGAGATCACCTATTTAATGCCGGTGATGTTTGCAGCGGCACAACAGATTCAGCAAAAACTACCAGACGTTCAATTTTGGATTCCCTTGTCTCTGGCAGAGTTTCGAGAACCGATAGAAAGGGCGATCGCCGATTTTGGACTGCGAGCAACCCTCGTTGAGGAGGAAGCTCCCGCCGTTTTAGCCGGTGCAGACTTAGCTATTTGTAAATCGGGTACCGTCAATTTAGAGTTAGCCCTACTCGATGTCCCCCAAGTGGTCATGTATTGCTTAAGTCCCCTCACTGCTTGGATTGCTCGCCATATTCTCAAGCTCTCTTTACCCTATGTCTCCCCCGCCAATTTAGTGGAGATGAAACCCATTGTCCCAGAATTTCTTCAAGAGGCAGCCACTCCCGAAGCCATTAGTCAAACCGCTTTAGATTTATTATTGAATCCCCAGATTCGCCAAGAAACCCTAAAAGGCTATGCCCAAATGCGCCAAGCTTTAGGAGAACCGGAAGTGTGCGATCGCGCTGCTCAAGCCATTTTTGATTTTTGGCGATCAGGGAATAGGTAATGGTCATTTAACCAAGAACGCATACATAAAAATGGAACATAAAGCTTATTGCTGTGCAAGTTTTTGCATCTCTAGCAAGACAATAACAGCACAAGAAATAATGAATCATATTACTATTGAACCAACTGAAGTAGCTGAAAAAGGCACACTTCTTAGTAAGAGAAATCCAAAATCTAAGCGGAGAGATACATCTTTTTGGACGCTGGATAGTCAATTAAGAGGTGAAGAGCCTTTGGATTTACAAATTGAAAACCTAATTTCCCTCATCGAAGTTGATATCGATGCTTTAAATAAAATAGCTTCTGATTGTCATTTTGAAATCTACTGTAGCTATTTTTTTGAATATCCTAATAGTAATGGGATGATTTCTTTTGACTCGAATTTGCTTAAGCGTCTTACTGCTATTCCAATAGATATTGCGATTAGTTTATATCCTGCCGAGCCTGATGAAGAGTAACTGAGAAAAGAGTTGGTTAAGACAACTCAATGAAAGCTTCTATAAGAGAATACTGACACGATCTCCCTGCCACCTATCACTGTTTCATTAAATCAGGATAACAGAGGTGATATCGCTTTCTCATTAAGTGGAGCAAAAATGCGATCGCATTTTGTTTTAGAGTAATATAGCTGAGAAAGGGATAGTTAGGACATTTTCTATTGCGATTCGTGCCTATTGCCTCTTGCCTCAAACCATAACCTCAGTGTCCTAATCAACTCTTTCACGGCTATATAACTGGTCCGATCGCTGTACTTAGTCAATATGGGTGTTAACTCGCTCAATATCAGTTTGGATAAAATCATTCCCTTTGAATAGTAAAGGCTGATTCATTGCCTTAACCAACCCAGAAGAAAAACAATCTCCCATATTCAACTTTGCTGGGTGACGACCTTTGCCAAATTTGAAGAAAGCCTCAGCCGCAAACCGAGCTTGCTCCGGACTAAAGGGTACGATAGTTATCGATAATTCTTGGAGTAATTTGTCAAAAGATTCTCTACCTTCTTCACCATATCGCGTCCCTAAGACAATTGACAGCTCAACATATCCGGGAGCCGAAAGCAGACAAATTTCGTCACTGGCAATTAGGTCTAGGAATGTTGATTCTTCGGGTTCGGCATACATAATGGCTAAGATAGCAGAGGGATTGATAACCACTAATCTAGTCCTCCCCACTGATTGTAGCCGACGATTTCCTCCGCCCATCGCCCATCGCGAACAGGCAAACTTCTGATGCGATCGCAGATTTGATGTACGGCTGCCCGATTAATTTTTCTCTTCTGTTCTGGGGAATTACGATGTTCTTCTTGTGACAATTCAGTTAACCATTTTAGTGAATTTTGGCGATCGCCAACAGGGAAGTATTGGATCTGCTGCTTGAGTTCTACTAGAGTAGGGTTAAGGTTTCCTGCCATATACTCCCCTCAGTTCGTTTTCTCTGTTCATGATTGGCGTTTCTGCTAGAAGATAGAGATGGGTAGCTGCCCTATTACTCTACAAAAAGGCGATCACGCTCCAACTGATACCATTTCTCTTATCGCATCTTATTTTAGAGTAGTATAACTGGTGCGATCGCCGAAACTAATGTCGATAGTATAGTGTTTGATGGAGGGTTTTGCGTAAGTCCGGTTCATTCTCTCCCAATTCTAAAAATCATTCACTTGCAAGCACTCCTCCACTCCCCTACCTATCAAGTAGATTCTAGGGTAGACCAGACCTCCAGCTTAGTCTTAACTTTGCGAATCACCTCATCCGTAAACTCAGATGTAGTCATTTGTCCGCCCAGATCCGGGGTGGCTTTCCCTTCATAAATGGCTTCAAAGACCGACTCATAAATCGAGCGTGAGGCGCGATCTCCCGCTGGAGTTTTCACATAGGTCAATAGGGCAGCACCGGCTAAAATCATAGCCATGGGATTGGCAATATTTTTACCATAGAGAGCAGGAGCTGTGCCATGGGGCGCTTCTGCCATCACCGTTTTGACCTGCAAGGTATCGGCATCAAAACCCATGACTAAACTCTCCGAACCGGCAATACTGCCATACATTTGCAATACCATATCGGAGAGTAAGTCCCCATCCCGGTTGAGAGCGGGGATAACCAACGCCTCGCCGCTATTTTGTAGCAAGAGCGCAAATGTAGCATCAATCAGCAGGGGTTGGTACGCGACATCCGGATAGCGCTGGGCTGCCTCATCGAGTTCTTCCTTAAACATGCCTTCATAGGTGGCACTGACTGTAAATTTTGGCCCGCCAAAAACTTTAGCCCCTGTCCGCTTGGCATGGGTAAATGTAAACTCGGCTACCGTTCGGCAAATGGAACGACTAATCTTGGAGGTGCGCCAAGCAATTTCATCCCCGGTTTCCGTGGTTTCTCGCCATTCCTTCGCACCATAGGCATCATCTACGGCCATGCGGACGATGGTAATGGGGGAATAAACGCCACCTACCGGTCGAATCTGGGGAATGCGTCGCCCAGTTCGTAAAATAACCGAGGCTCCCAAGGCTTCTCGCAAGATAGCATTGGGGCTACCCACATCACCTGGCGTTTCTGGGGTAATGGTGGCAGCTTTCAAAGCCAGTCCCGTCTTACAGGCAACAGTGGCAGCATCCCAAACCACCTGATTGTTACTGGCTCGACGGTTGTCTAGACTCAAATCATAATCGATGAATTCCAGGGGTTGGCCAATTACCCCAGGTTGCAAGACCCGTAAAGCCTCAGCTAGAAGTTCCTCTCCGGTCTGATCGCCATGCATGACAACGATCGCAGGTGTGGGTTGTTGAGTCGGCATAACAAGTAGTCAATCCTTGAACGGGTTTGCTTTGGTTATTGTCGTCGATGGCGATCGCAGACACTGTAAACACAATTACCAATACCAATATAGATGTGCGTTCAATATCATTTTTTCCCTTGAAGAGAGGATAAGTCAAAGATGGCAGGAAATCGATCGGATCGCAGTAGAATACGGCTAGGATAAATGTAGTGAACCTCCTTATCAGCTTGTAATGGTGAAAAGACAATTGATTGTGCCAGGGGATCAACGATTATACAAATAATGAAATCTTGAAGTTTGCATCAGACCCATCCCACTACAACTCTAGAGAGGAGCCGAGTAACTGCTAAGGAAACAGCAAAATGTTACAGCGCTTGTTAGCCAATACTCCATTAAGAATTATCCTGATTGTTCCTTTTGTTGTACAAATTACAGCAGCAGTTAGTCTAACGGCGTGGCTTTCAATTCGGAATGGACAAAAGGCGGTTGATAATGTTGCTGACGATCTTTGGCACGAGATCGCAGCTCGAACGGTAGAACATATTACTGAATATACCCAGATTCCTCAGGGGGTTATTGCCGATACCCTGGCCCATCAACAGTTGAACCTAACCGATCTAACCGACATAGACCTATTAACTCGGTATCTCTGGCACCAGATGCAGCATCATAAGGGGTTATTTATCACTGCCGTTGGCTATGAAACCGGGGAAACTGTAGGGGTTGGAGTGACAAAAGAGGGGCAAGTGGTGATCCGAGCGATTGACCCTGGCCAAACCCAACTCCATACCTATGCCGTTTCTGGACAAGGTGATCGCGGAGAACGAATAAGCGTCGATAACTTTGACCTCAAGAGTCGTCCCTGGTATCGGAATGCGGTGATGGCTGGACAGTTGACCTGGACAGACATTTACCCAAACCACGATCCGCCCTTCAATATTCTCAGTGCGGTGAGTCCCTTATATGATACACAAACCAAGCAACTGATTGGAGTCACCAACGCCACACTTTCACTCTGGCAAATCAGTAACTTCTTAGAACAGCTCGAGATCGGGCGATCGGGTCAAATTTTTATCATGGAGCGTACAGGCGATTTGGTCGCCTCCTCTACGGGTGAGCCGCTTTCTCAACTCGACCTAACAGTTGAGCGCAAAACGTGGAAGCGATTGAATGCTCTGGAGAGCAGCAATATACAAGTTCGACAAACGGCAGAACATCTCATTGAGCAATTTGGCAGTCTCCGTCAGATTCAACAAGTCGAACGCACTGAATTCATCGCCAATGGAACACGGGAAATTGTGAAGATTACCCCCTTTTCTGACGATTTGGGGTTGGACTGGTTGATTGTCATTGTTGTACCCGAATCTGACTTTATGGCGCAGATTCATGCCAACACCCGTAATACCCTTTCGCTGTGTCTAGGGGCACTAGCCCTAGCGACTGCCTCTAGCATTCTCACAGCTCGCTGGATTACAGAACCGTTGCTGCGGCTCAACCAGGTGGCAAAGGATATTACCCAGAAGTCCTTAAGGTCCACATCGTTCCCAGAAGAAATGGCTACTAGCCGTACCCGTGAAGTGAGTGAGCTAAGTCACTCCTTCAAACAGATGACCCAACAACTCCAGGAGTCCTTTACTGTGTTACAGGAGAGCGAGGCTAACTTCAAAAACCTGGCTGCTAACGTGCCGGGAGCAATATTTCACTACATTTTGTATCCCGATGGCACGGATAAGGTTCTCTATATGAGTGCAGGTTGTTATCAGCTTTGGGAAATTGAAGCCCATATAGTTGAGGCCAACACCAGCATTCTCTGGGAGATGATTGACCCAGAAGATTTGCCTGAGATGCAAGCTTCGATCAGAAAATCTGCCCACACCCTGGACAGGTGGAATTGGGAATGGCGCATTACCACCCCATCGGGTCGCTGCAAATGGCTACAGGGAATCGGTCAACCGACCCAGAATCCAGATGGTTCGGTACGTTGGCATACACTGATTCTGGATGTGAGCGATCGCAAAGCGGCTGAAATCCAACTTCAGGATTTAACCAATCGATTAGAGTTGGCGACTCGATCGGCAAAGATCGGGATTTGGGATTGGGATGTGGTCAATAATCGCCTCCTTTGGGATGAACGTATGTATGAACTCTACGGCATCCCCTCTGGAGACTTCTGTCAAATCTATGAAGCGTGGGAAACGGCACTGCATCCAGACGATTTGGAGACCTCTCGAGCTGCCCTACAACAAGCACTCAATGGGGAGAAAGATTTTAATTGTGAATTCCGAATCCGATGGCCGGATGGCACAGTTCGCCACATTGAAGCCCATGCCATTGTCCAGCGAGATGCTGAAGAGCAACCCCTACGAATGATTGGGGTGAATTTCGATATCAGCGATCGCAAACAGGCAGAAGAACAGTTAATTTATAGTGCCCTTCACGATACCCTCACCGATTTACCCAATCGGGCACTGCTCACCAGTCGATTGGAGTTGGCGATTCAAAGAGCGCAGCGATCGCCCACCTATCATTTTGCCGTGCTGTTCCTCGACTTGGATCAATTCAAGGTGATTAATGACAGCTTGGGGCATCTGGTTGGAGATCAGTTGTTATTGATCGTCGCCCAAAAGCTGCAAAGCACCATTAGACTCACGGATGTAGCCGCTCGTTTGGGAGGAGATGAATTCGTCCTTCTACTCGAACAAATTCCCGACATCTCAACCGTTATCCATATTGCTGAACGCCTATTAGCCGAGTTTAATCGCCCCACTCCCATCGACGGTCATAACATCTTTGTGACGACTAGCATTGGTATTGTTTGGGGCACGAATGATTACACCCAAGCATCCGATCTGCTACGGGATGCTGATATCGCTCTCTATCGAGCCAAAGCTAAAGGTCGCAATCGATACGAAATTTTTGACGCTGAGATGCACGTCCAGGCGGTGAAACGTATGACCCTGGAGCATGACCTACGAATGGCGATCGACCAGCGAGAATTGATCCCTTACTACCAGCCCATCGTCGATCTCAATACACGACGGCTCATTGGGTTTGAATGCCTCATCCGCTGGCAGCACCCCATGCGAGGTTTTATTTCTCCTACCGACTTCATTGCCATTGCCGAAGAAACTGGGCTAATCAGCACCATTAGCCAGTGGATATTGCAGTCAGCCTGTGAGCAAGTGGTGACCTGGCAGCACCAATTCCCAGACCTGGAGGATCTCAGAATCAGTATTAATCTGTCGGGACAAGACTTAAGGCAACCCACTTTGGTAGAAATGATTCGCCAAACACTCACGAATACTCAGTTACCAGCGACCTCATTAACGTTAGAAATTACGGAGAGCCTCTTGGTTGAAAATATCGAAACTACGATCAACCGGCTGGGACAATTAAGAGACTTAGGAATTCGCATCAGTATTGATGATTTTGGTACTGGGTATTCGTCCCTGAGCTATCTTTACAACTTGCCTGCCGACTATCTCAAAATTGACCAATCTTTTGTCGGGAAAATGCACCCCGGGGATAAGAACTACAAGATTGTGCAAGCGGTGGTGAGTATGAGCGATCAGTTACAGTTAGGGGCGATCGCTGAAGGTATCGAAATGGAAGAACAGTTAGGGTGGCTCAAAGCACTCGGCTGCGAATTGGGCCAGGGGTACTTCTTCTCACGACCCCTAACCCCAGTTGCCGCGACCGATCTTTTAGCCACCGGACGCACATTGTAAAGTAAAAGCGGGTTTTCCCTATTGCCTGTTGCCCGTTGCCTATTGCCTCCCCTCTTCCATGTGTGGATATCCCTACCTCGAAACCTGAGCTAAAACCTGATATATGTGGAAGAGGTTAGCACTCTCTTAGTTAGAGTGCTAAATTGGCTGATGATATCACGTAAACCTAACCCTAAAGGTGTATGGCTAAAATCGTCTCATTTAAGGAAGAATCGCGCAAAGCCTTAGAAAAAGGTGTAAACGCCCTAGCGGATGCCGTCCGCATTACTCTTGGCCCTAAAGGTCGGAATGTGCTGTTAGAAAAGCAATTTGGTGCGCCCCAAATCATCAATGATGGGATCACCGTTGCTAAAGAAATTGAACTCGAAGATCCCCTAGAAAATACCGGAGCGCAACTGATCCGGGAAGTGGCTTCCAAAACCAAAGACACGGCGGGAGACGGAACTACCACTGCCACCGTTTTAGCTCAAGCCATGGTGAAGGAAGGGTTAAAAAATGTGGCTGCTGGTGCAAACCCCGTAGCGCTACGTCGGGGAATTGAAAAAACCATTGCCCACTTAGTCACAGAAATTCAAGCCATTGCCAAACCTGTAGAAGGAGAGGCGATCGCCCAAGTCGCCACCGTTTCTTCTGGCAATGACGAAGAAGTCGGGCAAATGATTGCCAAAGCGATGGAAGCGGTAACCAAAGATGGTGTCATCACCGTTGAAGAATCCAAATCCTTGCTCACCGAGCTAGAAGTGGTTGAAGGGATGGAAATCGATCGCGGTTATCTCTCTCCCTATTTCATCACCAACAGCGACCAAATGACGGTGGAATATGAGAATGCAAAACTCCTACTCACCGACAAAAAAATCAGTTCCATTCAAGACTTGGTTCCCGTTTTAGAAAAAATGGCCAGAGCCAGTCAACCCCTACTCATTATTGCCGAAGACATTGAAGGCGAAGCCCTAGCTACCCTAGTGGTGAATAAAGCTAGAGGTGTGCTGAATGCTGCTGCCGTTAAAGCCCCTGGATTTGGCGATCGCCGCAAACAAATGCTGCAAGATATCGCTGTATTAACCGGTGGTCAAGTCATTTCCGAAGAAGTTGGCTTAAGCCTCGATACCGTCGAGCTAGACATGCTCGGAACTGCTCGCAAAATCAGCATCGACAAAGACAGCACCGTCATCGTTTCCGAAAACAATACCCAAGCCGATGTCGAAAAGCGGATCGCCCAAATTCGTCGCCAACTCGACGAAACCGACTCCGACTACGATAAAGAAAAACTCCAAGAGCGGATCGCCAAACTCGCTGGTGGTGTTGCTGTAATCAAAGTTGGTGCAGCCACCGAAACCGAACTCAAAGACCGCAAACTCCGCATCGAAGACGCACTCAACGCAACCAAAGCCGCCGTTGATGAAGGCATTGTTCCCGGAGGCGGAACCACCTTAATTCACCTCTCCAACAAAGTTGAAGAACTCAAAGGACAATTAACCGCCGAAGAACAAATTGGTGCAGAGATCGTCGCTCGTGCTCTAGCTGCTCCCCTACGTCAAATCGCTGATAATGCTGGCGTTGAAGGTTCAGTTATCGTTGCCCATGTACGGACAACCGAATTTAATGTGGGTTACAATGCCGCCACGGGTGAATATGTAGACATGATTGCCGCTGGTATTATTGACCCCGCTAAAGTTGTTCGCTCTTCCGTGCAAAATGCAGGGTCTATTGCTGGAATGGTTTTAACCACTGAAGCGTTAGTGGTCGAAAAACCTGAACCCAAAGCTGCTGCTCCCGATATGGGCGGCATGGGCGGCATGGGTGGCATGGGCGGCATGGGTGGCATGGGCGGCATGGGTATGATGTAATTACCCATGGAAGGTTTTCCCCTCCATTTCACCTAACTTTTGGCAGCTTGCTCGTAAGAACAAGCTGCTTTCAGTATACAGCGCTTCATCCTAGGGAATAGGGAATTGGAGAAATTTATGCAAGTTCAAGTTCAACAAATTCGGGTTGCTCCTGGACAACAACTACTAATGACCGATATTAGTTGGTCAATGTACGAACAATTGCTAGAAGAATTGGGAGAAAAACGCAGTTCGCGAATTAATTACAGTCAGGGATTTTTAGAAATTATGGTTCCGTTACCCGAACATGAAGATAATAAAGTCATGATTTCTGATTTTATTAAAGTTCTTCTAGAAGAACTTGATTTAGAATTTAGGAGTTTGGGATCAACCACCTTCAAAAGCACCTCCATGCAACAAGGAGTAGAAGCAGATGATTGTTTCTACATCGAACATGAAGCCGATATTCGCGGAAAAAAGCGGATAGATGTAACCGTTGATCCGCCTCCAGATTTGGCCATTGAAATTGATATAACGTCCCGGACTCCCTTAAATAATTATGTCAATTTAGGGGTGCGTGAACTCTGGAGATTTAATGGGAAACGGTTAGAAATTAGTGTTTTGCAAGGGGGGAAATATGTTCAAGTTCAGCAGAGTTTTCATTTCCCTGATTTTGCGGTTGGGCAAGTGATTCCTGAATATCTGGAACGCAGTAAGATAGAGGGACGTAATCGAGTGATAAAAGAATTTCGTGCTTGGGTTAGAAAGCAGACAGTTTATAGGGAATAGGAATAGGGCATGGGAAATACTAGACACACTAGCACCAACCTCTCCCTATCTCCGCTTCCCAGAAGAGAAATAAAACCTTAGCTGAGATAACCCATTTCTACCAGTCTATTCCAAACTTTATCCACACTTTCAGATAACTCTTCGAGATCCGTGCGGCATTCAATTTCTGGGTTTTCTGGGGGTTCATAGGGGTCAGAAATACCGGTGAATTGTTTAATTTCCCCAGCTCTGGCGCGTTTGTACAATCCTTTCACATCCCGTTCTTCACAAATAGCTAAGGGAGCATTAACAAACACTTCCACGAAATCGCCAATTCTCTGACGCACTTCTTCTCGAATAGCTCGATAGGGAGAAATAGCAGAAACTAAAACAATCACCCCATTTCGGGTTAATAGATGGGAAACAAACCCAATACGGCGGATATTTTCATCTCGGTCTTCTTTGCTAAAGCCTAATCCTTTGGTGAGGTTTGTACGAACAATATCCCCATCTAGGACTTCTAATTTAACGTCAGCAGCGCGTAGTTTTTTTTCTAGGGCTTGGGTAATAGTGGTTTTACCAGCGCCACTGAGACCAGTAAACCAGATTGTAACACCACGGTGATTCATATGAGCAAAAAGTTTTAAGATTTAGATCTACTGTACTCTTTTCTGGTCAACTTGTGAAAGTCAGGAGCGCTACACGCTGGTAATGGGTAATAGGTAGGGGGCAAGGAGTAGAAGAATGGGTTAATCCTCAGTGCTGAAACTTATTCCCTATTCCCTAGTGCGTCGCACTCTTAGCGGCCATAGGATTGAGTTAAGTGTAGCAGGCGATCGCCTAATTCCTGACTCAACATTCCTGGATCAGCATAGCGCCAACGCCAATTTCCAGCACTGACACTGGGATCGTTCATTCGTCCTTGGTTATCTAAACTGAATAAATCTTGTAGGGGGAGAATTGCCCAAACGGCTACCGCGCTCAAGGCTATACGGATTAACAGCCAAGAAATCTCAGTAATTTCTTCCGGGGAACTATAACCGAGATATTCGGCTAAATGCTGTTTTTCTTTTTGGCTCGCCTTTTCCCACCACCCCACTGCCGTATCATTATCGTGGGTTCCCGTATAGCAAATTGAATTTTGGGGATAATTATGGGGCAAATAAGCATTATCAGATCCCCCCCCAAAGGCAAATAGGAGAATTTTCATTCCTGGAAAGTTAAAATGATCCCGTAATTCTTCCACTTCTGGCGTAATAATGCCCAAATCTTCCGCTAAAACGGGTAAACTGCCTAATTCCTCACCCAAGGTTTGGAAAAACTCAAATCCTGGAGCCTTTACCCATTCTCCATTCATCGCTGTTTCTTCACCCGCAGGTACTTGCCAATAGGCTTCAAAGCCTCGGAAATGGTCAATTCTGACGACATCTACATATTGCAGCGTGGCTCGGAAGCGTTCAATCCACCAAGCATAATTCGTTTCTTGCAATTTATTCCAATCATAAACTGGATTCCCCCACAATTGCCCTGTCGCACTAAAATAATCCGGAGGTACGCCTGCCATCCATGCCGGTTCCAAGGTTTGGGGATCTAACTTGAAAATTTCGGGATTTGCCCAGACATCGGCGCTGTTGTGGCAAACATAAATCGAAACATCACCGATAATTTGAATGCCTTTTTCGTTGGTGTACTGGCGCAGGTTTCGCCACTGTTCAAAAAACTTGAATTGCAGAAATTGATGGTATAGGATGGAATCAACAAGGGTTTCTTTTTTACGAGCTAGGCTCTGGGGTTCGCGACGAGCGAGCGATCTTTCCCAATGATTCCAAGCTTGTCCCCCATTCTCCTCCATCAGGGACATAAATAACACATAATCATCTAACCAACTGGCCTGTTCCTGACAAAATTGAGTAAAGTTAGTCAAGGCAGGATTTTCCTCTTCTGCTAACTGTTCCTTAAAGGTTTCATAGGCCTGTTTGAGGAACCCATATTTGTGGGGAATCACCCGATCAAAATTCACTCGGTTGGGGAGGATATCTTCTCCATTGAGAGGGATTAATTCCTCAGAATTTAATAATCCCTCTGTGGCTAATTGCTCTAAGCTAATCATCAAGGGATTACCGGCAAAAGCACTGTAATTCATCGTGTAAGGAGAATGTTCATAACCCGTTGGTCCTAGGGGTAAAATTTGCCATATTTTTTGCCCACTCCGAGCGAGAAAATCAATAAATCGGTAAGCATTCTCTCCTAAATCGCCAATTCCAAAGGAACTGGGCAAGGATGTTGGGTGTAATAAGATGCCACTTGCGCGTTCAAAAGCCATAGGAATTACAAACTCTACAAGAGATACGGATGATCGGTCCTCTCCATAGAATAAGACAAAAAGTCCCTCGCGATCGCTGGGGCGGATTTGTTGTTGTTTTATTCATCTGCTCATTTTCTTGAGCGACTCCTATTTTTTTGCTTCAGGTATTAAAATGAAAAATCAAGAACATTGGACAATAGAAGAAATGAGCCACTCCATCCTCAAAGACGATCCCCTTTGGTTTAAAGATGCGGTTATTTATGAAGTTCCTGTCCGGGCTTTTGCCGATAGTAACGGAGATGGTATCGGTGATTTCGGTGGACTCAAGGACAAACTAGACTACATCCAAGAATTAGGGGTCACTGCCCTGTGGATACTGCCCTTTTTCCCGTCTCCCCTCAAAGACGATGGCTATGATATTGCCGATTACAATAGCGTCAATCCCATTTATGGAAATTTAGAGGACTTCAAAGAATTCTTACGCGAGAGCCACAAACGAGGCATTCGAGTCATTATCGAATTAATCGTTAACCATACCTCTGATCAGCATCCTTGGTTTCAGCAAGCGAGAAAAGCGCCTCCAGGGTCACCAGAGCGAGACTTTTATGTATGGAATGACAACCCTAGTAAATATCAAGGTGCTCGGATTATTTTCCAAGACTTTGAACATTCTAACTGGTCTTGGGATTCTGTGGCGAATGCCTATTATTGGCATCGATTTTATTCCCATCAACCAGACCTAAACTATGAAAATCTAGCAGTGCAGAAAGCTATTTTAGAAGTGGTGGATTTTTGGTTAGAGATGGGAGTTGATGGTCTGCGCTTAGATGCAGTTCCCTATCTATATGAGGAAGAAGGAACGAATTGCGAAAACTTACCCCAAACCCATACATTTTTGCAGGATCTGCGCAGCCATATTGATGAAAAATTTCCCAACCGCATGTTACTGGCTGAAGCGAATCAATGGCCTGAGGATGCGGCTGCCTATTTTGGCCGGGGTGATGAATGCCACATGAATTTCCATTTTCCGTTGATGCCGCGTCTGTTTATGGCATTGAAAATGGAAGATAGTTTTCCAATCATAGATATCTTACAACAAACCCCCCAAATTCCGAATAACTGTCAATGGGCGCTATTTCTGCGAAATCATGATGAATTGACCTTAGAAATGGTCTCGGATGAAGACCGAGATTATATGTATCGGGTCTATGCCCAAGATCCGCAAGCGAGGATTAATTTAGGGATTCGTCGCCGCTTAAGTCCCTTAATGGAGAACGATCGCCGCCGCATAGAATTACTCAATAGTCTGCTCTTTTCCTTACCCGGAACCCCCGTCCTCTATTATGGGGATGAAATTGGCATGGGGGATAATATTTATTTGGGCGATCGCAACGGAGTCCGTACCCCCATGCAATGGAGCGCTGACCGTAATGCTGGATTTAGCCGCACCAACCCCCAACGCCTCTACGCTCCTCCCATTCTCGACCCTGAATACCATTACGAAGCGATCAACGTCGAAGCTCAACGCAGCAACACCAACGCCCTCTGGTGGTCAATGAAACGGCTGATCGCCACCCGGAAACGCTTCCAAGCCTTCGGTCGAGGAAGCTTTGAATTTCTGTATCCCGACAACCGCAAAGTATTAGCCTTTACCCGCACCTATGCCGGCGAACATATCCTAGTGGTGGCTAACCTCTCCCGGTTTGTGCAAACTGTAGAGCTAGACCTATCCCCCTTCCAAGGGATGAAACCCGTAGAAATCTTTGGCCGTACTGAATTTCCGGCGATCGCCGAGGGTTCCTATTTTCTCAGCCTCAGTCCCTACGCTTTCTACTGGTTCACCCTACAAATCGAGGAAAATTTAACCCCAAGTCCGGTTCCTGTTACCCAACTTCCCACCCTAGAAGTCCCGACCGGCCCCTGGCCAAGCGCGTTTTATCAAAACGATCCCAAAACCCGCTTTGAACTCCATCTACCCCACTATCTGATTACTCGCTCCTGGTTTACGGGTAAATCGCGCACCATTCAATCCACACAAATTGTGGATGTGATTCCCATTCCTTACCAAAACCGGGAAGCTCAGATTCTGCTCATTCAGGTCAACTATACCGAAGGTGCAGCCGAAACCTATGCTTTTTCTATTGCATACGAAGCCATTAGTGTTGAGGAAGACCTCATGTATAGCGATCGCATGGTTGCTAAAATCAACGTGCAAGAATTCGGCGAAACCGGTATTTTATACGAAGCCAGCGCCGATCCAGATTTCCTCAGATTCATGTTAGAGGCGATCGCCAACGGTTGGCAATATCAAGGGATTGCAGGCAAAATTGTTCCCTATCTGTTTAAAACCCCCGAACAATTGAGCCAAGGGATTGAATCCTTAGATCCCCAAGTCTTGCGAGGCGAACACAAACATACTTCGATTATCTATAGCGATCCTCAAGCTGAAGTCGATCGCCATCATCTGGTTCTCAAACTCTTCCGGCAAATTGAAGAAGGAATCAATGCCGACCTGGAAATTGGGGAATTTCTCACCCGTAGAATTAGCTTAGACTTGGAACCGAACCCCAAAACGTTCTCCCTGCGATCGGGCGAAATTACCCCCTTTTATGGTTCCCTAGAATATCGTCGCCCCGGTAAACCCTCCATGACTATTGGCGTGTTGCGCGACTTTATTCCCGACATCCGCGACGGTTGGTCATATACCCTCGATAATTTGCGGGGTTATTTCGAGCAAGTCATGGCTACTCCCATTGAAATTGCCGACCTACCCTTACCTAACCTCAAGGACTTTACCCTGGATGTCACCTCAAAATCGACCGACTTAGACTTAGAGAGCCATGATTCCATGGCTGAGATTCCTGAAGTCGTTTACTCCCTAATCGGATCTTACCTTAGCTCCGCTGAACGTCTGGGCCAATACATGGCTGAATTCCATCTAGCCCTAGCCTCCGATCTCGACAATCGACACTTTGCCCCAGAACCCTTTTCATCTTTCTACCAACGGTCGATTTACCAATATATGCGGAATCTGAGCGGTAAAACCCTCCTATTTTTACAAAAGCGTCTCAACCGACTCCCCGAAGACTGGCAATCGATCGCGATGGACTTAATTAATCGCAAAGACCAATTATTAAAGCGCTTTGGCTCTGTCATTGACTTGAAGATTACTGCCCTGAGAACCCGTTGTCATGGGGATTATCACTTAGAACAAGTCCTCTATACTGGTAAAGACTTTGTGATCACCAACTTTGAAGGGGAAACCAATCGACCCTTGAGCGAACGACGCATGAAGCGATCGCCCCTGCGAGATGTGGCCGGAATGCTACAATCCTTCCACTATGCTGCCAGCGTCGCCCTACAACAAGAAGTCGATAATGGCATGATTGACCCCGACAACCTGTCCGACATGGAGCAATGGTCAGACTTTTGGTGCAGTTGGGTTAACCTTGTCTTTGTCAAAGCCTATCTGCAAAACGCCAGCCAAGGCAACTTCCTCCCCGATACCCCACGGGAAATGCAAGTGCTACTCGACGCTTACATCCTGGAAAAATCAGTCTACGCCATTTCCTACGAACTCACCCATCGTCCCACTTGGGTGAGAATCCCCCTATCGCGTACTTTAAAACTCTTGCAAGTTTCTGATATGTCCTATCTGATTCCTCTTTTACAGTCCCGTAGCACTTCGGGCAGTCATGGGTAAGGGATAATAGGTTTGTAGATGGGGTATAACTCGCCCCTACTATAGCAGAGAAAGAGTTGGTGAGGACTCCGGTTCAAGAGTGAAACTTAGCTACCATCACCTATTCCCTATTCCCTAGCGCGCAGCGCTATAGAATAAAACCGCCTTCTCCTGCCCAGCGTACAAATTCTGTGGGAGAGGGCTATTTTCCATCGATTTTCCGCTTCATCCAGCAATAGATAAACGTCACCAGCAACCAACCCGAAGCACACCCGAACCCGACAACGGGATGAGCAGGAATAGGGGGTGTGTGACTGGGAATACTCGTCAGTTGTTGAATATGGGGGTCAACCAAAGTAGTTCCCAGGTTTTCCAGAACTTCCCGTTGTCGATTTTTAGCCAGTTTTTCGGGATTAATAAAGAAGTTTTCATATTGGCTTTCCATTGCATTTTTCTCCTGATTCTTCAACGTTTTTTGGGTATTGAAATCACGGTAGAAGAAGCTAAATAGGAATAAAATTAGACATAAGTAGAATTCAAATAGAATTTTTCTATTTAGGCTGAAACCTAGCCTAGGAACTAGAAACCCGGTTTCTTGAAGAAACCGGGTTTCTGAGCCGAGTGGTATATAATGAAAAAAATAAACTGTTGGGAAAATGAACAGAGAGCGTGAACGGCAGTTTCTTGAATATCTGGCGGATGAGTACGGGTTTTATCTCGATAGGCGCAAGGTCTTCTTGGCTCGTTTCGATCAAGCTAATGCCGATAAACCTCATAATCAGTTGCGGTTGTCTTTTGAGGATGGTTTGAACAAAAGACAGAAGATTCAAGATGAGTTGCAGAACATTGGTGAACGTTTAAAGCAAGATGGCTGTGAAATTGTCAGTAAGAAAGGACGCGCTAAAAAAGGTGAGAGTCCTTGGGAGCAGGCATATTACTGGTTATGGACAGTCAAGTTTCCGGAGTGGGAAAAAGACCATGAACCAGCAGAAAAGGGAATCGACTGGCAACAGCTCTGTACTGACGCATTTAACGAGGAGCAAGAACGGCGCAAGAGTGCCACAGAAATGGGGCATGAGGTCGAGGTTTATGTGCCCTTGGGATTGGTGAAGCGCAAGCAGCAACCGCGACGGACGGGGGAAGACATGCCCGGTGCGGAAGCGGGGATGCAGCAGTATGAACTGACGGAAAACGAGATCGAACAGCGCTACGAACACGAAGAATTTTTAGCGCAAGTGATTGGCAATGCGGGGAAAAATTGGGCGATTATTGGGGAGCCGGGAGCCGGAAAAACGACCTGGTTAGACCAGATTGGGCAGGAGTTGATTAAGAGAGAACGTTATCCGATTTGGATACCCTTGGCGCGGTTGCAGGGGATGACGCTGGAAGAGTTTTTACTGGAGAACAGGTGTTGGGGGAATGGTTTCAGTTAGCGGAAAATGTGGGATGGTTGAATGTTGTCTATCGGGATACTCGCACCGATGAGCCGGTTTATGCCTTTTTCCATTTGACATTTCAGGAGTATTTTGCCGCTTGTGCAGTGGCAGATTGGCACTTTTTTCTACCGTCGGATCATTCGCCAGAACAGCCTTCGAGCCAACCCTATCGGATTTTTGAATCTCGTTGGCGCGAGGTGATTTTATTGTGGTTGGGGCGTGGAGATGTGGAGGATAAGAAGGAGGAGTTTATTCAGGCGTTGGTGAATTTTAAAGATGGAATGGATGCTCAGTTTTACAAGTTTTCTGCTTTATGGTTAGCTGCGGCTGGTATTAGTGAGTTTAAATCTCGTTCTCTTGCCGATAAAATTATCCCGCAGCTTGTGAAATGGGGGTTTGGATATTTCAATATCAAGAAACAGCAATGGCAAACATTTCTCGATCCGATTCAATACGGAGCTAGGGACATCCTACCCCAAACTGACCGACAACGGGCAATTAAAGAACTCTGCGATCTGCTCGAATGTCTCCAATGTCCTACAGATACCCGTAGACGGGTGGCTGTGAGTTTAGGAAGCATCAACCCAGGAAATGCTCAGGTGATCGCTGTTCTCGAAGAAATTTTTAGGGAGGCTGAGGATATACATCCCCGTATGTGGGTAGCTTATAGTTTAGGGAACACTGACCCAGGAAATGCTCAGGCGATCTCCGCTTTGCAGGAAATTCTCAAGGAGACTCAGGATACATATACCCGTATGCAAGCAGCTTTGATTTTAAAGGAAATCGACCCAGAAAATGTTCGGGCGATCTCTGTTCTGAAGGAAACTAAGCATGGTAATACTGGTTGGCAGGTGGCTGAGAGTTCAGGGAAGAGAGACCCGGAACATCCCCAAGAGATCCCTGCTCTAGTTAAACTTCTCAAGGAGACTAACGATTATAGTATCTGTTTGCAGGCGGTTTGGACTTTAGGGAAAATCGGACAAGGAAATGCTGAGGCGATCAATTCGCTGGTGCAACTTTTACACCAAACTGAGGATGATACTACTTGTTGGCAAATAGTTGAGAGTCTAGGGGATATTCTCACTACCCATAAACAACGGCAAGAGATAGTCTTGGCTCTCCAACCTTACCTGAGCAATGAAAAAAACGAAAATAACTTGCACCTTTTTGATAATTGCTACGAACTCCTCTGGAAGATTGCCCAAGACCTCCCCTACACCGACTTCTACCGCGCTTGGCATCATCTCGACACTGCCCCCCATCCCGAAGTCGCAGACCAATGAGGATAAACTGGCCAAAGCCTTCAGTAACCGCATCTTTCCGCAACTCTTTCCTGGGGAAACCCTCCCCAAAATTAGCGACTCTTTCGACCTGGAAACCGAACTCACCAACGCCCAACTGCGCCACCCCCACATTGCCCTGATTCTGGACAACGGCGACCCGCAAGAGTGCCTCCTGCATCTGTGCCAGTTCCTCGCTCCCACCGTCTCCATTGCCTGGATTACCCCCACTCCCCTGGATGCTCCCCTGCGCGGCTTCCCCCCGGAGCAGGAGCATTTGGTCTCGGCGCTGCAATATTGGCTAGACTCCCTGGCGTGAAAAGAAACCCGGTTTTTCAGGACTTTCCTGGTGGAATACCAATGTAGCAAGAAACCCGGTTTCTATCCCTCATCCTCTCGTTCTCGTCGAGTCAGATAACGAACTTCTTCGAGTAAAACATTAAATCGTGCATCACTTTCCGCTTGTCGCTCCTTAATTAATTCCATATCTCGTTGATTTTGAGCCGCAACTTGTAAGAGCGCTTGACTGGTTACTCTCAACCCATCCACGCTATCTTTGATCTCACTAACACTATCTCTGAGTTCATCTACACTCGAAGCCAACTCATCGAGCATTTCATCCGTCCAACGTTGTCTAACCATTTGTCCTCCTGATTCAGGGAAATGATCGCCGTCATCTAGCTCCAATCGTATTATCGCAAAAATCAAATAGGGTGTATGAATAACGCATCCTACTGGACTGTTTCATCTAATTTGATGCATTAGATTTCCTTCGTAGTGAGGGCTTGAGCAATCTCCAGCTAGGCTTTTAAGCACTCTTCGTGCTTACACCAAACAAAGCCCTATTTTAGGTGAAACAATCCACTACTGCTCTTCGTTGGGAGGTGCAAAAGAAAACCGGTTTTCTACCCCGGCCAATCCTGTACTAAGATCGGATGATGCAGTTAAGGGTCTTGAACAGATGAAAATTGGATCTCAATATTTGGGAAACAACCAGTGTGAATTTCGAGTTTGGGCCCCTCAACGGCAAGAAGTTGCTGTTCACCTGGTTTCTCCCCAAGAGCGGCTAATTCCCCTTTCACGAGACGAACAGGGGTATTGGTCGGCAACCATTAGTGATGTTCAACCTGGAAGCCTCTACTTTTATCAACTCGACACTACCCTAGACCGTCCTGACCCCGCTTCCTCCCTGCAACCGAAAGGGGTTCACGATGCCTCGCAAGTCGTGGATCATCAAGGGTTTGTCTGGCAAGATCGAGACTGGAACGGTCTGCCCTTAGAGCAATATGCGATCTACGAACTGCATGTGGGCACGTTTACGACTGAAGGAACTTTTACAGCGATTATTGACCGACTGCCAGATTTACTCGATTTAGGCATTAACGCCATTGAACTGATGCCGGTTGCCGCGTTTCCCGGTAGTCGCAACTGGGGATATGATGGGGTCTATCTCTATGGGGTGCAATCCTCCTATGGAGGGCCGGATGGACTGAAAACCCTGGTGAATGCCTGTCATCAAGCGGGAATTGCCGTCATTCTGGATGTGGTTTACAACCATTTTGGCCCGGAGGGCAATTATCTTTGGGATTATGGCCCCTATTTCACCAATAAATATCGCACCCCTTGGGGGGATGCGGTCAATTATGACGATGCAGCAAGTGACCAGGTACGCAATTTCTTTATCGAAAATGCCCTCTATTGGCTAGAAGAATATCATATCGATGCTCTGCGTTTGGATGCAGTTCATGCCATTTATGATTTTAGCGCCCAGCCTTTTCTGCAACAGTTGGGGGCAGCCGTGGAAGCCTTGGATCAAAAGTTAGGATATACCCATTATTTAATTGCGGAAAGCGATCTAAATGACGTGCGAGTTCTCCAGTCCCGGGAGACGGGTGGGTGGGGACATCATAGTCAATGGTGTGATGATTTTCACCATGCTCTCCATAGCGTGTTAACGGGAGAGACTTCAGGATATTACGAAGATTTCGGTCAGGTAAGCCACTTAGCGAAGGCTTATCGCGAAGGTTATGTGTATTCAGGTCAATATTCAGTCCATCGTCAGCGCTCCCATGGCAATTCCTCGTTAAGCTACCCAGGGGAGTGTTTTGTGGTCTGTATCCAAAATCATGACCAAGTGGGAAATCGATTAGCTGGCGATCGCCTCTCTACCCTAGTTGGATTCGATCAGTTAAAATTAGCAGCAGCCGCTGTATTGCTCTCTCCCTTTATCCCCATGTTATTCATGGGAGAAGAATATGGAGAAACCGCGCCCTTTCAGTATTTTATCAGCCATGGCGACCCCGATTTAGTGGCAGCCGTACGTAAAGGAAGAGCCGAAGAATTTAAGTCATTTGGTTGGCAAAAAGAAGTCCCTGACCCCCAAAGTGTGGACGTATTTGAGGAATCGACCTTAAACTGGGAATTAGGACAACAAGGAAATCATAAAATTCTGCGATCGCTCCATAAAACCCTCATCGAATTACGCAAAACTCATCCTGCTTTAGCCTCCCTTAAAACAGAGCATACAAAAGTGATACATCCCACGGATACCTCCGTGATTCTCCTCCATCGTCACGCTAACACTTCTCATGTCTATATCTGTCTAAATTTCAACTCCGATCCGATTACCTTCACCCCCTCCATTCCCCCTGGAGTTTGGACAAAAATCCTTGATTCTGCCGCTCCACAATGGAGCGGTTTCGGACAAACCAACCCCCAAGAACTGAGCGCAGGCAAAGAAATCACGCTCTCCGGTTGGGGATTTGTCTTGTATACTCAATCCTAGCGTTAAATTCCATTGATTGTGTACCCAATACCATTTCTATTAAGGCAAATTGCTCTCCGCCCTTTGTTAGCACCTTTTTAAGCGCCACTTCAGAGCAAAATGCTATAACTCCTGGATTGACGCTATAATCAATCCGAACTGTTTTTCTGATATACTACTTTATGAAAATTCCCACCGCGACCTATCGACTCCAATTTACCCCCCAATTTACCTTTGAAATAGCTCAGTCCATTCTTCGCTACTTATCTGAATTAGGGATTTCTGATATTTACGCTTCTCCCATCTTGAAAGCTCAAAGTGGTAGCACCCATGGCTATGATGTAGTCGATCCCAATCAAATTAACCCCGAACTCGGTGGAGAAGAACAGTTTGAAAAGCTCATTGAAGGGGTGCAAAAACACAAACTTGGCTGGATACAAGATATTGTCCCTAACCATATGGCCTTTAGTAGCCAAAATCCCTTGTTAGTGGATGTTCTAGAGAATGGCCCCAACTCTCAATACAAAGACTATTTTGATATTGATTGGGAACATCCCTATGAAGGCATTAGACACCGAGTTTTAGCCCCATTTTTAGGTAAATTTTATGGAGATTGTCTAGAAAGTGGTGAACTAAAAATCCAGTATAAAAAAAAAGGGTTTACGATTAACTATTGGGATTGGAATTTCCCCATTCAGATTGAGTCTTATAGCAAAATATTAGACCATAATTCCGAGCGATTGCGAAACAAGCTAGGCAGAACTCATCCAGATTTTGTTAAATTCCTAGGTGTATTGTACGCAATTAATGCTATTCAATATATTCCCAGCAGTGCAGGTTACCGAGAACGGTACGAACAGATTAGTTTTATTAAAAGCATGATTTGGGAGTTGTGGAATGACAATCCTGAAATTAAAGTCTTTATAGAAGAGAATATTCAAGTCTTTAATGGAGAGGTCGGTAAACCTGAAAGTTTTGATCTACTGGATGACTTACTCAATGAGCAGTTCTTTAGGCTCTCTTTCTGGAAAGTGGGAAATGAAGAACTCAATTACCGGCGTTTCTTTACCGTTAATGATTTAATTTGTGTGAGAGTGGAAGATAGAGCCGTTTTCGATCAAAGTCATAAGCTGATTTTGCAGTTGATAGAAGAAAACAAAATCACCGGATTAAGAATCGATCATATTGATGGCTTGTACGATCCCAAACAATATCTAATTCGATTGAGAAATCAGGCAGAAAATGCCTATATTATAGCAGAAAAAATTATCGAACCTCATGAGAAATTGAGAGTGAATTGGCCGATTGAAGGAACGACCGGCTATGATTTCTTGAACTATATCAATGGGATTTTTTGCTATCAAGACTCGGAAGCAGAATTCGATCAGTGCTATAGCCAATTTATTGGTGATGTCTTGAAATGCGATAAGTTAATTGATGAGAATAAACGCAAAATCCTGGAAAAACATCTAGCAGGAGATATTGATAACTTAGCGCATTTGCTCAAACGGATTGCTGACCAGTATCGCTATTCGAGTGACTTTACCATTTATGGGTTGAAAGCGGCTTTGGTGGAAGTGATGGCAGCCTTCTCGGTCTATCGGACGTATATTAGCGGAGAAGTCAGTGGAGAGGAAGTCAATTATGAAGTGAGTACCCTAGACCAAGACTGTATTGCTCAAGTGATTGCCAAGACACAAGAAAATATTCCTAGCTTTTTGAATGAGCTAATTAACGAAATTAGTTTTATTAAAAAGTTCTTGTTGCTGCAATTTGATGACAATTTAACCCCAGAAGACAAAAAACAATGGCTGCATTTTGTCATGCGTCAACAGCAGTTCACGGGGCCGCTGATGGCCAAGTCGGTAGAGGATACGGTTTTATATATCTATAACCGCTTGGTGTCTTTAAATGAGGTCGGTTCTACACCCGGTCAATTTGGGTTTTATCTAGAAGAGTTCCATGGGTTTAATCAAGAGCGGTGTTCAAATTGGCCCCATGCGATGAATGGCACATCTACCCATGATACAAAACGGGGGGAAGATATGCGCTCTAGAATTAATGTGCTGTCGGAAATCCCGGAGGAATGGAGTACCTATATAAAAGATTGGAAAAAGATGAATGCGGGGTATAAAGACACGGTGCGCGGTTTAGATGTGCCCACTCCCAATGATGAATATTTCCTCTATCAGACTCTGTTGGGAATTTATCCTTTTGATGACCAAGATAAAGGGGAATTTGTACAACGGATTAAGGAGTATTTAATCAAGGCTATTCGGGAAGCGAAGGTCAATACGGCATGGTTGCGTCCGGATACGGCCTATGAGGAAGGATTCCTGAAGTTTGTGGATAGTTTATTTAAGGAGACGAAGCAGAATAAGTTTTTACCCTCGTTCCGTCAATTCCAGCAGAAAATTCAACATTACGGTATTTTCAACTCCCTTTCACAAACGCTGCTAAAAATTACGGTTCCGGGTGTGCCTGATTTTTATCAGGGAACGGAGTTATGGGATTTAACGTTGGTCGATCCAGATAACCGGCGGCCAGTAGACTTTAAGAAGCGATTAAAGTTGCTTAATGAAATTCGATCGCAGTGGAAAAAGAATAAGTCTGCTTTATTTACCGATCTTCTCCAGCACCCAAAAGAAGGTAAAATTAAGCTGTTTACTATTGTTCAATCCCTCAAGGCTCGTCAAGACTATCAAGAATTGTTTCAACGGGGAGATTACCAGAAGTTGCCGGTTAATGGGAGTTTAAAATCTCATATTGTAACGTTTATGAGGACTTGGAATGAGCAAAGTGCAATTGTGATCGCTCCCCGGTTTTTAACTCAATTAATTAAGGAAGATGAATACCCCTTGGGGGAACAAGTTTGGCATGAAACTCGAATTTCTTTACCCACGGGGTCTTCTGCGGTGTGGAAAGATGCGATTACGGGGCAAGAAATCCAAGGTGAAAATACTCTGTGGATGCGGGAGATTCTCAACCAATTTCCCGTAGCCTTGCTGATTAAACAAACTTCATAAACCAAGTGGTCATCGGGACATTAGGCCAAATGACTTAATGACTATGCCAAATTTGTTCTCGATAAAAAGCAAAGGCATCAAACATAGCCCCGACGAGACTACAGGTGACTCCAAGCACCAGTAATCCTTCTAGGGGTTCTCCATTGCCAAAAATGGCTAAGAAATGCCAAATGAGGCTTTCTCCGGTTTGGGATAGGGTTGTTAATCCAGGAATTCGAGTCCCTACATCCAAGCCAATCATAACTCCTCCAATCAGAATCCAAGGAGCAACAAAACTGAGTAAAATGGCTAAACACAGGGAACGGACAAAAATCAGTAAAAGGTTCATATGAGTTATATCCAGTAAACCTCACTTCATGGAGGACAACTGGGTGTCATCCGTTTCTACAATAGGCGGAATTTTTCCATTTCGACCAAGAATACAAAAAACTTAAATTTTTCTTTTTAAATCTTTTTGAAGATATGTGGCAAAAAATGAGAGTAAGGTTGGGTGATTTTGGTGTTTTTGCTCTGGATTAAAATCAGAATGTTGAATTTTGTATCAGGGATGACGGATGAGAGTTTGATCCCGAAGTGTTGAACAGTATCTATACCTATGCATTCAACTTTGAGATTTTAAGACGATCCTTTTATTAAGGACGTATTGAGTAAAAATCTTTACAAAAATTCCTTGAAATCCCCTCAAAGATAGCAAGATTGTCACAAGTTTTTCACATCTCAATTATAAGATAGTTGTACTTCATACCGAAGGGGTTGAAGTGAGCGGTTGATGTGAGGTTCTCCATGGTTACTCTATCTGGTTCTTCATCTGCTAGAAAGATGACTCCTAGCCGTAGCTCTTCTTCAGGGCGTTGGATTGGGATCAAGCTAATGGGGAGTTTGCGATCGCGCATGACTCTCTTTATCCTGTTAGGGGTTGTCCCTATTGTCCTAGGCGCTCTGCAATTACAAGCTTTCGATGCGGGACGGCTCATTAACCAGGAGAGTGGACAAATTCTTGACCTTCAAGCCCAACGATTAGCCGATCGCGTCACGCAATGGGATCGGATGAATACCTTACTGGTGCAAAACCTCAGCCGTGAACCTGGACTCTCTCAACTGACTCCCCAACAACTACGTCCCCTACTACAATCTACTCACCATACTTATCAAGAGCAGGTTTGGAGTATTGGAGCTGCAAACCAAGAGGGTAGATTTATCGCCCTGAGCGAACAAGAAACGATTAAACCGATCGATTTTAGCGATCGCAAATGGTTCCAAGGAGCCATGAAAGGACAACCCATTACCCGTGAAACCCTTATCACTCGAGGGACGGGAGAACCCGCAGTGATTTTTTCCGCTCCCGTTTATGCAGAAACCGGCGATCGCTTCCATCCCCAAGGAGTGATCCGCATGGGTATGGTATTAACGGAACTTTCTAATGTGATTGGTGTAACCCACATTGGTAAAACGGGCTTTGCCTTTCTCGTTGATGAACAAGGTCAACTGTTAGCCCATCCAAACCGGCAATTACTACAAAATAAGCTTCAGGATTTTAGCTCCTATCCCCCAGTTCAACAGCTTTTAAAGGGTGAAGAAGGACTCTTAAAATTTGAAGATAGCGATCGCATCCATTGGTTATCCATATCTGTCAAATTAGCCAATGGTTGGGGAGTCGTTCTCATGCAGCAAGCATCTGAAGTCTCCGCTCCCCAGAACTATTATCATCGTTCAGCGGTTACCCTCAGTATACTCACCTTAATTGTTGTCGGTTCAATCACTTGGCATTTTAGTCGTTGGGTGACTCAACCGTTAACCGATTTGACAGAAGCCGTATGGAACCTCTCTAAGGGACAGTGGACTCAACGAGTCTATCTCTCGCAAGAGGACGAATTGGGAACCCTCGCCAAAGCATTCAATCGGATGGCGGCTCAGTTACAGCTCACGTTTAAGGCATTAGAAGGAGCTAAAAAAGATTTAGAATTCAAAGTGGTAGAACGTACCCAGCAACTCAATACGACATTAGAAGAATTAAAACACACTCAAGCTCAGATGGTTCAAAGTGAAAAAATGTCTAGCTTGGGACAGATGGTGGCGGGAGTTGCCCATGAAATCAATAATCCAGTCAGTTTTATTCATGGAAATTTAACCCACGCCCAAACCTATACCAAAGACCTGTTATCCTTGGTGCAGCTCTATCAAGAGCATTATCCCCAACCTCCTGAAGCCATCCAACAAGAAATAGAGGCGATCGAACTTGATTTCCTCAGCGAAGATTTTCCTAAAACCCTGCAATCCATGCAAGTAGGAACCGTCAGAATTCGGGAAATTGTCAAATCCTTGCGTAACTTTTCCCGTTTGGATGAATCAGAAGTTAAGGCAGTCGATGTGCATGAAGGCATTGATAGCACCTTGATGATTTTACAAAATCGCCTTAAATGCTGTCAGAGTTGTGCGGCTATTGAAGTGACTAAAAATTATCAGGAACTTCCCTTAATCAATTGCTATCCCGGACAACTCAATCAAGTCTTTATGAATTTGTTGAGTAATGCCATTGATGTTCTTGATGAACGACAGCAGCAATTAGACCGCAAAACATTGAAAGATCATCCCAGCCGGATCGCGATTAAGACAGAAGCTCTAGGAGATGCATGGGTTGCTATTCGCATTCATGATAATGGCTCTGGAATTCCACAGTCAGTACAACCTCGTTTGTTTGATCCCTTTTTCACAACCAAACCTATCGGTAAAGGGACTGGTTTAGGACTATCCATTAGCTATCAAATTATCACCCAAAGACATGGCGGACGTTTATGGTTTCAATCGAGTCCGGAACAGGGTACGGAATTTGTGGTGGAAATTCCAGTGATCAATTAATAATTAATAATTAACAATTAGGGTTTTGCCCCATCTCCGTGTCCTGACAAGTGAATGATTTTCATGATTGTGCATCCATAGACCCTCAGAGCACCTTAAATTTCATAGAGTCATCTCATTATCCGTGTCCCCGTGTCCCGGTTTCTCTGTTTCTTCCTGACTCGAATCTTAAAATCATTCCCTTGAAAGATCTCCGTGTCCCCTTGTCTGGAGTGTCCCCGCGTCTCCCCCATCTTCCCTATCCCCCCATCCCCCGTGGTACAATGATTGCGATTAGGGATTCAAAGATTTAATTGCTGTTTCTGTGCCTGAACTTACCGATCTCGAACAACTCTCTACTGCCCTCTCGTCGCCGAACGGGAAAACCCAACTGAAAACCCTTGAGACTCTCAGCACTTTGGGGAGTTCAGGGGAACAGGTGCTGATGGATTTTTTGGCGAAGAGCGATCGCCACCATCCCACTTGGCCACAGGGAACGGCATTCCTAAAGCTCAGAGCATCTGATTCTTCTGTGGTACAAGAGTTTCTCAATCGTGAGTTTCCCCAAGGAATGGTTCCCTTAAATACCGATCGCGACATTGATTACAGCCCTCTACAAGACCTGTTAATCGAGCAGAAGTGGCAAGAGGCCGATCGCCTGACGCTCCTGAAAATGTGTGAACTCGCAGGAGAAAGTGCCATGACTCGGAAGTGGCTGTATTTCTCCGAAGTGAACCAATTTCCCCGAACCGATTTACACACGATTAATACCCTGTGGCTCGTGTATTCCGAAGGTAAATTTGGATTCTCCATTCAACGGGAGATCTGGTTATCCTTGGGCAAAAACTGGGAAAAACTCTGGCCGAAAATTCAATGGCGTACGGGTAAAACTTGGACGCGGTATCCGGGTGGCTTTATCTGGGATTTGACCGCTCCCAAGGGACATTTACCCCTGACGAACCAACTGCGAGGGGTTCGGGTGATGGATTCACTCCTTTCCCATCCCGCTTGGACAGATTAACAGTAGGGAGAGGTGGATTCTTATGCTACCTTGATTGGTAAACAGATCAGAGATCTGATTGTTGTATTAGTGAAGTAAATCGATGATCCAATTGAGAATAAAATCACTCGCCTTGGGTACAATGTTAGCAGGGTTGCTCTTGGGGGTAATGGCCTGTAACACCACTCCTACTAATGATACGACCGCAGAAGGCTCAGGTAACTTACCTGGAGAAGGTATAACCATAACCCCTGCCCATACTAGCTTGCTTGAAGAGCGCTTTCAAACTCTAATTATCAATAGAGCCTTAGAGGAATTGGGATATGAGACAGAAACAGCAAAAGAACTCACCTACCCCACCCTGTATACAGCGATCAGCAACGGAGATATACAGTACACCGCTGTGAACTGGGACAGATTACACAACGACTTTTACCAAAATAGTGGTGGAGATGAACAATTATCCCAAGTTGGAGTCCTAACCCCTACGGTGTTACAAGGATACCAAGTTGATAAGAAAACAGCTGATGAATATAACATTACCAATTTAGAGCAGCTCAAAGACCCCGAAATTGCCCAACTCTTTGATACCGATGGTAATGGAAAAGCCAATTTGACTGGATGCGATCCCGGTTGGGGTTGCGAGTTGGTGATCGAACACCATTTAGATGCTTATGGTTTACGCGATACCGTTGAACACGATCAGGGTCAGTATTCGGCCTTGATTGCTGATACCATGGTTCGCTATAAAGAAGAGAAACCTATTTTCTTCTATACTTGGACTCCCTATTGGGTGGGCGGTGTATTAAAACCCGGTGAAGAGACCATTTGGCTGGAAGTTCCTTATACCGATCTACCCGAAGCACAAGGGGAGGTGTCTGAAGCTGATACCACAGCCAATGGAAAAAATCTTGGTTTTGTAGTTGATCGCATTATGGTTGCTGCTAATCAACAGTTTCTGGAGGACAATCCTGCTGCTAAAAAGCTCTTTGAAGTGGTGGAAATTCCCCTTGACGATATTAATGCTCAAAACCTGCTAATGCAAGAGGGAGAAAATACCCCCGAAGATATCGATCGCCATGTGAATCAGTGGATTGCCGACAATCAAGAGTCATTTGATAGTTGGGTAGAACAAGCGATGCAAGCTCAATCTTAATCCTATTTTCTTTCAGCTTGCCATCCATACTTTGGTAGACAAGGGTCTAGCGACCCTTGTTTTATCGAGAATTATCAGCAAAAAGAAAAGGAATGAGTGTTGATTGTGCAGGTGACGAGGGTTGATGGTTTTACCAGAATTCATATCCTCTGGCCTGTTTTTTGAGTCTAGTCTTAATCGGTAAACAGAGCAGAGATCTGATTATTGTGTTAGTGAAGTAAATCGATGATCCAATTGAGAATAAAATCGCTCACCTTCGGTACAATGTTAGCTGGCTTGCTCTTGGGGGCGATCGCCTGTAACAATACCTCTGGTGGCAATAATACTACAGAACCTTCTGGCGACTTACCTGGGGAAGGAGTAACAGTAATCTCCGCCCATAGTAACTTGCTAGAAGCGCGGTTTCATACTGAAATTGTCAACAAAGCCTTAGACCAATTGGGATACGAGACTGAAATTCCCAAAGAACTTACCTTTCCAACCCTCTATGTAGCGATCGGCAGCGGAGATATACAGTACACTGCTGTAAATTGGGAAAGGCTACACACTGAATTTTATGAAAATGGGGGTGGGGATGAAAAATTAGCCCAAATTGGAGTCCTAACCCCTGCGGTATCACAAGGATACCAAATCGATAAGAAAACTGCCGATGAATATAACATTACCAGTTTAGAACAGCTCAAAGACCCTAAAATTGCCCAACTCTTTGATACCGATGGTAATGGAAAAGCGAATTTAACGGGATGCGATCCCGGTTGGGGGTGTGAGTTGGTAATCGAACATCATTTAGATGCTTATGGTTTGTGGGATACTATTGAACACAATCAGGGTCAGTATTCTGCCTTGATTGCCGATACTATAGTTCGCTACAAAGAAGGAGAACCCGTTCTCTTTTACACTTGGACTCCTCACTGGGTTGGTGGTGTATTGAAACCAGGTGAAGAAACCATTTGGATGGAAGTACCCTATACAGCTCTGCCAGAAGCACAAGGGGAGGCCTCCGAAGCTGATACCACAGCTCATGGAAAAAATCTCGGTTTTGTTGTCGATCGCATGAGGATTGCCGCAAACAAAGCGTTTGTGGAAGCCAATCCTGCTGCGAAAAAGCTCTTTGAAGTGGTGGAAATTCCCATTGACGATATTAATGCTCAAAACCTGCTCATGCAAGAGGGAGAAAATACACCCGAAGATATCGATCGCCACGTTAATCAGTGGATTGCCGACAATCAAGAGTTATTTGATAGTTGGGTAGAACAAGCGATGGACGTTGAATCTTATAGCAGTGAAAGACTTGATTAGGACAGTGAGGTTATGGTTTGAGGCAAGAGGCACGAATCGCAAGAGAAAATGTCCTAACTCTCCCTTTCTCTGCTATGATACCCATTTTCTTTCAGCTTGCCATCGATCCATACTTGGGTAGACAAGGGGCTGGAGACCCCTTGTTGAGTCGAGCATTATCAACGAAAAGAAAGAGGATTAGTGTTTATTGTGCAGGTGACGATGGTTGGTTGTTTTACCAGAATTCATCTCTTCTGGTAGGTCTTTTGAGTCCAGTGTATTGTTGTCCGTTACGGCGATCGCAATCAAGGGGCTGATCGCGGCTTGTCTTAGTCCTTGACGAACCAGTTCATTTAAATACCGCTGTTGCAACTTGTACCATTCTTTCCAGCATTCGTAACGCTGTTTAGTCAACAGCTTAGTCAATCCAGGCCCTTCCTGTCTCCAGTTAGAAGGTAGAACTTCATCCAAAAAAGCTTCCAATACCAAAGTATCTTGAATCGTGCCTAAGACTTCCTGAATTTGCTTAATCTCCTGCACATATTCTTGATAAACCGGCCCATAATGCTGTCTAAACAAGCTCATTTGATAGCGTACCCGTTTCGCTTGTTTGCGCAGATCGTGTAATGCTTCGCCCTGTTCTGAAATCTGGGCTTCAGCCCCCTTGAGAGTTAACCGAGTTTGCCGCTTGATTTTCTCTCCATCTACAGTTACCCCAACCCACCAAGCTGGATGCAGCAATAATTGATTAATGTAAGGTAACAAGAGATCGGGTAATACACTATTAACCGGTAGTTCTGCCCAATTCTGATAGTGCGGCTCTTCCAACCATGTGTTTACCGACTGCTTAAAGTTCTTATACGTCTTACCCTTGAGGAAGTTTTTCACGGTTTTGAAAACTTTAGAGCGTCGTTTGGATAATTTTTGCAAGGCTTTCTCTAATAAGGGTTGCTCCTTAGCTTTTACTTGGGGTTGATACTCTTGCAGAGCTTCTTGCAGCACATCTAAATCTCGCAACTCTCCCAGGATTCTTGCCATTTTACCAATCCGCTTGTTACTCATCTGGGGGGGTAAGTCTAAAATGGGGGCAAAACCGGTAACTGCACTGCGTAACCGGCGCATTCCAACCCGCATCTGATGTAAATCTTCCGGATCTTGGTCAGCTAAAACCTTCTGTTCATAAGCAATCGCTTTGTGGAAATACTTTTCCATGCCCAGATAAGCCCAATCTCTTAACTGTTGCGTTTGAGAGTGTCGCTGTTGAATCATCGTCTGTGCCCCTTACAATCAAATGAATCGCTCTAGCTGTTTAGGATATTTAGCTAAGAAGATCTAGGATAACCGACTTACACTCTCCTAGTAATTTGAATTATCAAAACTTCACAACTCTAAACTGTATCCGTTAGTACAGATCATTGCCTTCTGCTTTCAAACTGACTCACCCATGGCGATCGCCCAATTGATCGACACAAGCAAGCCTTGACCCATCCATCTATTGAAATTGGTCTCTAAGCCCTATATACTAAACTATAGATCAACCTTTTCTCAATTTACAGATTATTATGCCTCTCTACGATTATTTCTGCCCTAGTAATAATCGCCAGGTGGAAGTTTTTCATTCCCTCAATCAGACCATCGACACTTGGGGAAAACTGTGTGAATTAGCCCATATTGATCCTGAATGCACCCCCTTAGATGCACCGGTGCGTCGTTTAGTGAGCGCGCCTATGCTCAGTATTCCCACAAGCAATAATGATTACAAAAATTTAGGGTTTAGTAAATTAGTCAAGCGGGATGACGGCGTTTATGAAAACGTCACGGCAAAAGACGGAGAAGACCCCATTTACTATCGAAATCAAAGCTCTACCCATGGTGCTGACTCGAGTAGCTAATTCCCCTTCAGCTTAAACCATCCCTTCAATGAAGCCTTGATAGAATCACGCAAGTAACTTAACCCATTACCCAGAAAGAACCGTTATTTAACAAGGGGCTTCAGCCCCTTGTTAAGCGGAGTGTCACCAAGACAAAAAGCATTTACATGGGAGGGGCTGTTTTCGTGCCTAAATGGATAGACTTATCTGCACCCCGATAAGCATAATCAATGCCTAATTCTTTACAGAAATCTGCCAAGATGACATAAGTAGAACGCTTTAATAAAACTCCTTGCACAAAGGGTTGCACAGGGAAATCTTGGTCACCAATGGCATTTCCATTCACATCCAAGGGACGATTTAGGTAAATGTCAACATTGGGAAAATTGGGAATAATAGGAGCATCGGTCATATACTGAGGTTTGTATTTATCCGAAAGTAGGTTAATAAACCGGATGTCCCCGCTTTGGACTGTACCAATTCTGATTTGGAAGGGTGAGGTTAAATCTAATAACCGAGCATAACACCGGTTATCAGACAGGATATATCCTGTAGAAATTACTCGACCCCCAAAGAAGAGCCGACATTCTGTTTCTTGTTGATAATTTTCGATCTTTTGTAAGTCCGGATCGGCAGCAGCTTGCATGAAATTACGGATTTTATCTCGAAGGATATCACCCCCTACACCACCGCGATCGGAAGATTTCAGTTGCCACCAGTCCCAGCGCTCTGCTGTTCCTCCAGGCCATCCATCATGCCAACTAATGGGGCCATAATTATCATGGGGGAGACCATAATATCTAGCTGTACCAAAAGAAACTCCTGTACCTCGCCAAGCTTGCCACTTGGAGAAATCCCGATTGGCGGCTGCTTCTGCATGAGTCATGACAGTAGAGATGGTAATATCGTTGGTACCCCAACCCAAATCTAGGGCTAGGGATGCAACTTCTTTACACATATTGTCAATCTGAATATTAGTAGGAGGATAATCTCGCCAAGCCACTCCTCCCATACAAGAGCAACAGATACTAACCGAATTAGCATTGCGGGCATAAGTATGAGTCCGCAACATTTGGTCATAGCCGGTGTGCCGTTTAACCGTGCCATCACTCATGACTATAGTATGGTAATGACCAGGAGTTGCCCAGTTATAGTGAGTTCCACTCCAGTGTAAATAGATTTTCCGAATGATTTGACCCATAAACTTGCCTGATCCTAAGATATCGACCTCATTATATTTCAGGGATTTCGTCTAGAATATTAAAGTTGGGCAAAAAAGAAGCTTTCTTTAAAAAGAGCGATCGCCTCGATCCGCAATTTAACCTAGTTCGTGACCCCTCTCCCTGACCCACAAAATCCCCAAGATCGAGTAAAAGTCCTCTCCCCAAACCGGTTCAGAATGCACCATAATAGGAAACAGAACTGGCCAAGGTTTTGGCTAACTCCACCCTTCACCCTATAACTGAATAAAACCTCCTACCACCATGACTGCCATCGTGCATTCCCTCTTTGATGCCCTCGCTCCTGAACCTTCTGAAGACTCCTTATCTGCCAGTACCCTAAAACTCGCTGTTGGAGATGCCCGTGAAGTCCTTGAACAACAACGACAGAAAAACCAAACCCTAACCACTAAACTCAATATATTATTTGTAACGAATGGAGCCTTGCTAACCAGTTTAACCCTATCTCGGTTGGTGCTAGTACCTAACCTGATCACAGTTGCTGAGTTGCTGGGCTTTCTTGTAAACTTTACATTGCTGATTTCGGCATTTCTCCCTCGGCAAATGGCAGTCAGCCCCAATTTAGGCGATCGCAAATTCCTCGAAACTTACCTCTCCCTCTCACCGGAGGAGTATCAACTCCAAATGTTGGTTAACTGGTCAGAAGCCTATAATGCCAATAAACAACGCCTTGATGATATCTCCCAATCCCTCTCCTATGCTGCTTATGCGACTTGGATGTTGGCGCTGGTGATTCTGACAGATATGGTAGTGGCTAACTTCTGTCCAGGGATGGCTTGTTTCCCTACTGTTTTGACTTACTTTGCCCTATGAGTTCCACTGCGGACAATCCCAATCCTCCCAAAAAGAAAGTCAACCTGCCGGAACCGGATCAGGATAATATTACGGTACTAACCAATAAGTTGCCCAAAAGGCCAATTTTGCCGTGGAACCGTTACGATTCTCCTTGGCACGATCCAGAAAAGAAAGGTTCTTTGAAAGAAGAAGAGTCTAAAATAGCACCGAATGTAGAATATGAAGAGGCTGAAACTCCAGAAGAAACGCAAAAAGGAAATACAATTCCCTTTAAGCGCCATCAAGGATAGGTGTACTGATTACCAATTGCCCGTTACCATAATTCTAATTGTCCTGGGGGAACATTCCCTCGGCGGTTTCGGTGGTATCCCAAGTGGCAACCGGTGCAGACAGCGACTAGATTTTCTAATCGATTGTCTTCTGGCCGAAAATTACGATACTCAGGCTAGCTTCCTACAATTCAACATTATTTAACTGTGCAGCAGCTAAGTTGGATTGCATTAAGTTAGCTTCCCTCAGTTTTGCTTCTTTGAAGTTCGCTCCGACTAAGTTGGCACCACTTAAGTCTGTTTCATATAACTCAGCTTCGCTCAAATTAATTCCCGGTAATTGTTGCCTTTCGCTCTCGCTCATCTGTTCCAGCTCTTCCTAAGTCCCTTGAAAGTCGCTCAGATTATATAGCGCTTCGCGCTAGGGAATAGGCAATAGGGAATAGGCAATAGCTTGTATGGCTTAGGTTCTAAGGCTTCAAGCTGTACCTCATAGAAGAGAGAAACGCTATAGTCATTCCAATTAAGTTCCGTACAGTTTAACGATCTCATCAAGAGTCGTACCAGGCTGGGCATAAATCCTCTGCTTTTTGAGAATGGCGAAATCTTCTTCTTCAGCAAAAGTAACTCTCTTCTGTCAAACTGGGAAAACACTTGTCCTTAGTGAATTCTAGAACTCTTGCAGTATCGGCGATCGCGGAAGATGATAATTTTCCCTTATCACTCCCACAGAGTTCTTTGTTTTTTTATGCACCAAGACTATTATTTTTTATTTTTCAAAACTGCTGATGGTGATAATCCTCCTGTTTATTCTTATCAAGAGCATCAATCACGTAATTCTTTTAAACTGGAATACTGGAGTTATACAAATTTCTTAATCGATTACCTAAAAAAAGAAGCAGCTTGGCGTAAGAAATGGAAAATTTAAGGAAGGTGGGGTATAGGACTTTTAATGGGTTTGTGAACGATAAAGTTCGTTCTCTCCCTTAGTAAGTAGAAATGGATAGAATCGCAGATGGAAGAACATTCTTTGGGCTTAAAGTTGGTGATTATGTATAAAGGGTTTCTCGCAGCAGTAATGGCTGTTTTAGCGATCGCCTCGGCTTGGAGTTGGAGAAATTATGAGGCGATCCCACAGTGGGCAGAAGGCTACTTGGTTAATGGAGAATACAGCACCATTGAATGGATTGTTCATTACATCCTCCATCATCAAGTGTCCGAACTGCAATTGATTGCCAGAATAGCTAGTGTTTATGCCCTAGGATTAGGAACAGCAACCCTAGGGTTATGGTATGGAAAATCCTGGGGAAATTTTCTTGTTACCCTATTAGCTGGGTTACCTCTACCGGTGGAAGTTTGGCAATCGATTCACCATCCTTCAGCCAATCATGTCATCCTTTTAGGGTTGAATTTGTTGGTCTTTTTCTATTTGCTCAATCATCTCCAGCAGCAACAGAAAATGGCCAAATTGTCCTGATCTCTATAGCAGAGAAAGGGAGAGTTAGGACATTTTCTCTTGCGATTCGTGCCTGTTGCTAGAGTGCCTTAAACCATCACCTAACTGTCCTAACCAACTCCTTTTCTGCTATAGCAGAGAAGGAGTTGGTTATACCATTTCTCATTACATCACAAACCGCTGTAAGCACTCTAGCAATAACTATTGTTCTATCGTGCCACCCTAGAAAAGGGTTCCCAGCCCCTCGCGTCTTTAAATATCAGTAGTGTGCTACAAAATACTTTTGAAAAACGCTAAGGTCTCTTTCAGAGCAACAATAAAGCGATCGATTTCTGCAAATGTATTGTAGAAATATAAACTCGCTCTAGCGCTGGAATTAATCCCTAAAATCCGGTGTAAGGGCTGGGTGCAATGGTGTCCGGTACGAATCGCTACACCCGATTGATCCAAGAGGGAGGAGATATCATTGACGTGAATATCACCCGTGGTAAAAGTGGCGAGGGTGGCTCTAACAGTCTTCTGGCTGGGTCTTGGCCCGTAAATTCTCATGTCGGGAACTTGCAGGAGTTGCTCAAACAGATAGTCGGTTAGTTCCAATTCATAGGCGTGGATTTTGTCTAATCCAATACCGGTTAAATAATCGACGGCTGCACCCAGGGCGATCGCCTCGGCAATGGCAGGGGTTCCGGCTTCAAATTTATGGGGCAGTTCGGCATAGGTGGCGCGATCGAGAAATACTTCAGCAATCATTTCCCCACCCCCCAAAAAGGGTGGCATCGCTTCAAGTAATTCTAATTTGCCATACAAGAACCCAATGCCAGTAGGACCGCACATTTTATGACCAGAAGCCACTAACCAATCACAGTCAATGGCTTGAACATCTAACTTTAAATGGGGGGCACTTTGGCAGGCATCAATTAAAACTTTTGCGCCGACTTTATGGGCTTCCTGCACGATGTCTTCCACTGGATTAATACAGCCCAATGTATTAGAACCATGGACAACTGTAACTAATTTGGTTTGGGGACTGAGCAAGGACTTAAACTGCTCAAAATTGAATTCTTCCGTGTCTGTTAGCTCGACAAACTTTAGGACTGCTCCGGTTTTCTGGGCAATCATTTGCCAAGGCACTAAATTACTATGATGCTCCATCACCGAAGTAATGATTTCATCCCCCGGTTTTAAGGTATTTAATCCCCAAGCATAGGCAATGAGATTAACGGCTTCACTGGCATTCCGGGTAAAGACGATTTCATTACGCGATCGCGCATTCACAAACCCTGCAACCTTATCCCTAGCGCCTTCATAGGCTTCCGTAGCGCGACAACTGAGTAAATGCACGCCCCGATGCACATTGGCATTATCTCGCTGGTAATAGTGCTGTAAAGTCTCTAAAACAACCCTGGGTTTTTGGGAAGTTGCCGCATTATCCAAATACACTAAAGGATGTCCGTGAGCTTCCTGATGAAGAATCGGAAAATCATCTCGGACAAGGGCAGCTAGGGGTTTGGGCTGGGTAAACGTCATCATAGGGTTATGAATAGAGAATGATTAGGGAAAGTTTGGGGGATGGGGAGATAGGGAGATGGGGGGATAGAGATGTTTTATTTCCCCCCTTTTTTTAGGTTGGCTCACACAGATCAAAAATGAGTCCGGCACGAGAGACACTGAGCCAGGGTAGTTTGCAAGGAAGTTAGGGGAATACGAGATAAAATATCATTGGCAAAGGCATCAATTAACAAATGACGACTCGCTTCTTGAGATAAGCCCCGACTTTGTAAATAAAAGACCTCTTCCTCTTCTAACTGACTTACCGTTGCCCCATGGGAGCATTTGACATTATCGGCGGTAATTTGCAGTTGAGGTTTGGTGTCTACTTTTGCTTTGTCTGACAAAATTAAATTGCGATTGAGCTGCTGGGCATGGGTTAACTGAGCAGCTTTAGGCACAAAAACTTTGCCATTGAAAATAGCATGGGCATTCCGATCCACAATACATTTATGCAGTTGGTTGCTGCTGCCATTGGGATACAAATGATTAATACTACTATGGGTATCAGAGCATTGTTTGCCGGTGATTTCAGTTAAGCCATTGAGAGTCGTTTGGGTTCCTTCTCCCTGCTGGATCGCATCAATGGTGTGACGGGATAAACCCGCTCCTAGACTAATGCCATTCAGGGTATATCGACTGTCGCGGTTTTGGCAAATTGCGGTTTTGCTGATGTGGATACTTTGCTGTCCTTCTTGCTGAATGCGAGTATGGTTAACCTGGGCGTTATCCTCTAACCAAACTTCCGTAACTGCATTACTGAAATAGGGGGTAATTCCGGGAGCGGCGGGACAACTGCTAATGGTAACATACTGTTCAACTAAGGTAACAGAACTGTTCGCTCCAGCAACCACTAAAGTCCGAGGACTGGCAAGTGCCGGTTCCCCATTCTCCGCCGATAAAAACAGCACATGAATCGGCGTTTCGACAACCTGATTGGCTGGTATCCAAACCAGCGCCCCATCCTGTAAGCTGGCGCTATTTAGGGCAGTAAACACCTCTTGAGTCCCCGGTTGTTTGCCTAAATAGGGATTGAGTTTAGCTTCCGGAACCACCCCTGATAAGAGATGGGTGACGGTTTCTAAATTCACGCCAGAGAGATCCGAGAGATCGGGAGAATACACCCCATTGACGAATACCAGACGACTGTTTGCTGCCTCGGGTAGGATAAAGGGCGTAATATCAATCTTGAGGGTTTCCTCCGGAAAAGTAGCGGGTTGGAAATTCACCCCCAAGAGGCGAGAAATATCTGTAAACCGCCATTCCTCATCCTGGGAGCTGGGGAACTGAAGTTCCGAGGCGATCGCCGCTCCATATTCCCGTACTGCTTGAATTAAAGACACCAGAGCTGGATCGAGTTGCGGGCGATCGAACCCTAGACGAGTGTTCAGAAGCTGTTGTACGGCTTGAAACCGGGGACTTTCCCGATTCAGATCCATGGAGGCGATCGCCCCAACTGAAAGCGTATTCATCCTATTTCACCCCCTGTAATGCTTCCTCTAGAATCCAGTCATATCCCCTAGATTCAAGTTCTAAAGCCAACTCCTTATCCCCCGTGCGTAAAATTCGGCCATCTGCCATAACATGCACATAATCGGGGACAATATAATTCAACAACCGTTGATAGTGGGTAATCATCAATACCGCATTATCCGGGCGCGTCAACTGATTTACCCCATTGGCGACAATTTTCAGCGCATCAATATCCAAGCCTGAATCCGTTTCATCTAAAATCGACAATGTCGGTTCTAGAAGGGCCATTTGCAGAATTTCATTCCGCTTTTTCTCCCCTCCAGAAAACCCTTCATTCACACTGCGATCTAAAAATGCCGCATCCATTTTTACGACTTCTAACTTCTCTTCTACCAAATCTTGGAAGTCGAACGTATCCAACTCTTCCAAACCCTCTTGTTTGCGTTTGGAATTATAGGCAACGCGCAAAAAGTCTAAATTACTTACACCTGGAATTTCCAAGGGATACTGGAATGCCAGAAACACCCCAGAAGTTGCCCGGTCTTCTGGTTCCATTTCCAACAAATTCTCACCTTTATAAATTACCTCGCCACCCGTGACTTCATAGGCAGGATGACCGGCAAGAATCTTAGAAAACGTACTTTTCCCAGACCCATTGGGTCCCATAATCGCATGGATTTCTCCGGCATTAATTTCCAGATTTAACCCTTTGAGAATCGATTGTCCCGCCACGTTAGCGGTGAGGTTGCGTACTGATAAAATGCTCATCTTTAACCCACTGTTCCTTCTAGTTTCAAACTCAATAACTTATCCGCTTCTACCGCAAATTCCATCGGCAGTTGATTAAACACATCCTTACAGAAGCCACTAATCATCATCGAGACAGCATCTTCGGCAGAAATTCCCCGTTGGGCAAAATAAAAGAGTTGGTCTTCCCCAATTTTGGAAGTCGAGGCTTCATGCTCCACTTTTCCAGAATTATTCTGCACCTGGATATAGGGGAATGTATTGGCTTCGGCATTATCTCCAATTAGCATGGAATCACATTGGGAATAGTTTCTCGCCCCTTCTGCCTTGGGGTTAACCTTGACCAAACCCCGATAACTGTTGGCAGAACCACCGGCAGAAATTCCTTTAGAAATAATCCGGCTGCGAGTGTTTTTGCCCACATGAACCATCTTGGTTCCCGTATCTGCTTGCTGCTTATTGTTGGTGAGAGCAACCGAGTAAAATTCGCCCACGGAATTATCGCCGACTAACACGCAACTGGGATATTTCCAGGTAATTGCAGAACCGGTTTCCACTTGAGTCCAGGAAATTTTAGAATTGACTCCTTTACAAATTCCTCGTTTGGTCACGAAGTTATAAATTCCACCTTTGCCATTTTCGTCTCCTGCATACCAGTTTTGTACGGTGGAATATTTAATATCGGCATTATCTAAAGCGACCAATTCCACAACTGCCGCGTGCAGTTGGTTCGTGTCGTACATCGGAGCTGTACAGCCTTCCAGGTAGGAGACCTGAGACCCTTCATCAGCTACAATTAAGGTGCGCTCAAATTGTCCGGTATCTCCACTGTTAATCCGGAAATAGGTGGACAGTTCCATAGGGCATTGGGTGTTTTTGGGAATATACACAAAGGAACCGTCACTAAATACGGCACTGTTGAGAGCCGCAAAGTAATTGTCTCCGACAGGAACTACACTACCGAGATATTTTTCTACCAGTTCGGGATAGTCATGAACGGCTTCGGAAATGGAGCAGAAAATCACGCCTTCTTGGGCGAGTTTTTCCCGGAAAGTTGTAGCAATAGAAACGCTATCAAAAACGGCATCAACGGCAACGTTAGAGAGTCGTTTTTGTTCGGACAAGGGAATACCGAGTTTCTCGAAGGTTTCTAGGAGAGCGGGGTCAACTTCATCGAGACTTTTCTTTTTATCTTGCTGTTTCGGAGCCGAATAATAGCTAATATTTTGGTAGTCGATGGGGGGATATTGAAGATGGGGCCATGTGGGTTCCTTCATCTCTAACCATCGACGGTAGGCTTTGAGACGGAAGTTGAGCATGAATTCCGGTTCATTTTTCTTGGCGGAAATCAGGCGGACTACGTCTTCGTTTAAGCCGTTGGGGATTTTGTCGGTTTCAATGTCGGTGATGAAACCATATTTGTAGGGTTGGTTGACTAGAGTTTTAACGCTAGTGGACATGGTGGGTGTTCTCTACTGACTGGTGGGACAAGGCTGGGTCTATTAGACTTCTTGCAGAAGGTGAGGGAATAGGAATAAAAATGCAAGATTACTCCATTACTATTTATTTTCTACCCACTTATGCAAGAGGTCTATTCCTTGATGAGCTTAGGATGTGGTGACGGTGTTGGTCGTACCGCGAATTTGATCGATGCTGATATTTCTTTCTGTGCCAACAAAGGGATTATCTTCGGTGAGGAAAAGCATACAGTGGCATTCTTTGCGCTCGCGCATGGGGACGCAAGGGCAGTTCCAGTAAGCAGCTTTGGCTTCGGCTTCTTTGTCTTCATAGTGACGACAGGGGCATAGGGGAGCGCCAAGTTCGTCTTTGTGTTTGGCGAGTCCTTCGATGACGACGGCTGTGATGCTCAGATCGGAACAAAAGTAAGTGCCGGTATTGTCCGCATATTTTTCGGAAAATTTCCGCATCGCTTCTAGACTATGCTCTGTGGCTTGTTGGGGTTGGGATGATAGGGTCATGGGCAAATTTTTAATGAACGAACAGAATTAAACTGAGTATAATGGGTTTAAACAACTTGATTGTTGCTTTACTTATGAGTTTAGCGTAGTTTAGCAACAAGTTTGTTGTCAAATTCTAATTTTGGCATCATGTGTACGCTGTAGTGGTGATTAAGTTTTGTGATGATCATGGGAATCGCTCACCAAATCTCGACGAAACGGACCATTCTGGAGTACCTACTCAAGGATGGTCGAGCAACAGCTTTGGGCTTGGCCGAGGCTTTGGGGGTTAGTCCCCAAGCGATTCGGCGACACCTGAAGGACTTGGAAGGGGAGGAGTTGATTGAGTATGAGGTTGTGCATGGGGATAAGGAGGGACATTCTTCGATGGGACGGCCCCAACATTGGTATTCCTTGAGTCGAAAGGGTCGCGATCGCTTCCCCAATAATCACGGTGAGTTTGCTGTGGCTCTTCTGGATACTTTAGCGGAAACGGTGGGCAAAGACCAAGTGGGGTCTATTTTGCAGAAACAATGGCAACGTAAAGCGCAAGTTTACCGCGATCGCCTCAGAAATGGCACGATCGCCGAACGAGTGGAGAAGTTGGTGGAACTCCGACAGCAAGAAGGCTATATGGCCCAATGGTATGCTGTAGAACCGGATGCCCAGAATCCGAATGGGGCGACTCGATTTATGTTAACTGAACATCATTGTGCCATTGCGGATGTAGCAGAATCGTTTCCGACGGTCTGTGGCCATGAATTGGAGATGTTTTCGGATCTGTTTCCTGATTGTGAGGTGGAACGCACCCATTGGATTATTGATGGAGAACATCGCTGTGGTTATTTAATTGCACCGTTGATGAATACGGCTGAATCAGCTTAAGTTTGGGCGATCGTTCCAGAAAATTCAATTAAATAAACCTTACGTTTCTCAAGCTTCTGGGTTGGGTGGGAAAGAATAGTGTTGAATGCAAGCCTTTTTGATTTTTAATCGATTATGAATTCCCGCTTACCAGTCGAATTTCTCACTGAAGAAGAAGCGATGATGGTCGATTCAGCCTTATTATCGTCGGCTGATAAGTTTTCTACTCGACTAGCGATTTACGCCTGTCGCGCTCTGAGAGAGATTAGTCTACAGACTCATCAACCCGCAGAGTCGATTTCTGAGGAGGCGATCGCCGATTGGGTGAAACACGACCCCCATATTCAGAAGATTATCGATCTTGATGAGAGCTTTATCAATTTTTTTGCACGTTTGGTGAGTTCAGCACGGGTTCCCTTGAATGAAATTGCCCAGGAAATCCAAGTGAAGGTAACCGATTTAAAGGTGATCGATATTGTTTTCTGGTTTGAAAAAGACCGCCGCATTGAAGTCTAACCGCTCCCTGAGCGGAGCGCCGCACTGAGCGAAGCCGAAGTGTCGAAGGGAGCGCCTGCGTCTTCCTATTTCCTATCCCCTATTGCCCTAAACCGAGGGTCTTCAAAGAGGGCGATCGCCTGCTCTAAAGGAAGAGGTCGCGAAAAGAAATACCCTTGACCGTAAGTACAGCCAAAGGATTTTAGCGCTTGCAAATGCTCATCAGTCTCGATCCCTTCACCGACTACGGTCATGCCCAAGGTTTTGGATAAATCGACCATTGCTTGACAAATACTGCAACTTTTATTCTGCTCTTTCACATTCATTCCCTGGACAAATGACTTATCAATTTTTAGGCTATCGAGATGGTATTCATTCAGATATTGCAAACTAGAATATCCTGTGCCGAAATCATCTAAAACCAACGGAAATCCTAAAGCCTGGCATTGCTGCACCCAGGCAATTGCCCGTTCGCTATCAAATAAAGTCCGCTCTAAAATCTCTAGCTTCACTTGCTGATAATTGAGTCCATGTCTATCGGTACAATTGAGTAAAAACTCTAGAAAATTAGGTTCTTCAATTTGGCAATTGGCAATATTAAAACTCATGCTCACGGGATAGTTGACCCGTTTTTGAAGAGTCTTGAGTGCTTCTAATCCGGTTTCTATTACCCATTGACCAATGGGCACAATTAAAGAAGTCGATTCTGCCAACGGAATGAATTCATCTGGAGAAACAAATCCTCGGTTGGGACTCTGCCAGCGAATTAAGGCTTCAAAGCCGGTGATGGTGTGGGTTTCTAAATTAATGATGGGTTGATAAACTAGCTTAAATTGTTCTTCATCCAAGGCGGTTCGTAACTCATTTTCCATGCGGATTAAATCCACCGCTTCTGTGAGTCGAAAGGAGAGACCTTTTTGGGGATTGATGTTAGGGTAGAGTTGCTCTAGGAAAAATTTAGGTGCTAAAGCGTTAGTGCGCGATCGGAAATTTTGAGTTTCTGAGCGAAAATAGCGCATCACCATCAGCAGTAACATTCGCAACAAAGGATCGGCTTCTTGAATGCGTCGGTTAACCTGTTCCTTGGTGACGACTGTGAGAATGACATCGGTTAAAGCAGTAGCGGAAGCAGAGCGGGGTTGACCATCAATTAGGGCAATTTCACCAAACATGGAGCCGGGATTAAGATGATTGAGAACCCGACGTTTTTCTTCTACCTGAGTCCAGATTTCTACCTCTCCTTCTTCGATAATATAAGCGAAGTCTCCGCGATCGCCTTCATAAAAGATCGAGTCTCCGGACTGAATCCGGCGAGTTTGAAGCCGTTCGTAGAGTTTGGACTTCACGCTAAAGATCATGATGCTTCCCAAATATCGATCTGAGTTGGCTGGCAACTACTTCATAGATTATAACTACTCTCCTACTGTCTACAGAAATGTAGCAGGTCACTGGGTATGTATGCACAACAATCTGTAGGAATCTTATCCGTTTAATTTCCAGTTTTCTATATATCTCTGAATTTGACTGACAAAAAAACGCGATTGCTCTAATAAACTTGTGGCCAACGTTTGATCGGGTGCTAACATTTTTCCATAATCACTCGCTTGTCGTTCATCAAATGCCCGATGCAAACTTCGGGATAATTCACGGGTAAAAATGCCTGTCTTGACAAACTCACGGTCAAAAAGACTAATTCCCCCACTATGCTTAGATGTCCCTAATCCCTGAATGGCTAACAAACCCATAACCGCATAAAACATCGCATAGTATGACCGATTAATACAACCCCGAACGGCTGATTGTTCCCATAATATCTCAGCTTCTCGTAAAGTTTCCTGGGCTTGGGAGAGTCTATATTCAACTAATAACTGTAACTGAGGATTAATCATACCGCAATGCCTTCATTGAAGACCTTGAATAACAACGGACTCGCCCCCACAGCCCCATGGTTTATTTCTGTCTGTGTCACGACAAATGTAGAAATCACTCGCTCAAATTCAAAACCAACCTCCCAGGCCACATCATAAATTTGTTCGCGCTTGACTCGATCCAACTCTGCTACTTTAATAAACACATCTAGATCCGATTCTTCCGTCGCATCTCCCCGTGCCCTGGAACCAAATACTCGTAACTCCAAAATTGGCATGATTTCGGTTAAGCGTTTAGAAAACGCTAAGGCGACTTGACGATCTTCTTCTTTCATGGTAGACAATATCCTAACACTAACTCTAATTTAACTCACTCCCGACTCCTTAGCGATCCATTGGGTCATTGTCGTGATATGGTTACTGAAATTAGGTGGCTATGAGAAATTGAGTGTAGTCGCCCCTAAAGTATCCTCACTTTGACTCAACTTTAAAAATACGATCGCATGGCAATTTTACACGGGAGTTGGTTAACTCAACATCAATTTGTGATTTGGGCAGAAACTTGGCGCAGAGTTTCCCCTGAAGAATGCACTCCCTCACCCTTTGCCATTTCGCCCCATCCTTTTGCCCTGAGTGTGACAGAACTGCAATCCTGGTTACAGTCAAGTCAGATCCCAGAGTCGGTGCAAAGGGCTTTACCAGATTTGGAGACAGTAGCGATCGCCCCCCTGCAACTGGCTTTACCTACCCTGCTTCAGTTTCCAGCATCTGCACCGAAATCGAAACGTAAGAAAACCCCGGGGGTTATCTGTACTCCTCTATACTCGATCGCCTCCGGGGAAGACGAAGAAAATCCAGATATTACCCTTCACCCTTGGCAGATTGAATCGCTCTGTCTGACTCCCCAGCAAACCCTGCCCTTTCTGCAAAGTCTGCCCCTAGGGTTATTAGAGTCTAGCCCAGCTTGGTTGGGCGCGGATCTGCGATTTTGGTCTCATATTAGCCGGTGGAGTCTGGACTTGCTGGCGCGGTGTAAGTTTTTGCCTGTCCTCACAGTTGAGGAGGAGGGGTCTTTGATCGCCCAATGGCAACCGTTACTCGATAGTCAGAGCGATCGCCACCGTTTTAGCCAGTTGAGCAGCCTCATGCCGGGAAGTTGCCACACCTATCAACCGGCTGAAGAGGGTCTTAAACTGGATTTTCCTACTGCGCCCAAACCTTTGCTGTGGGACTTTTTGAGCCAAACTTTAAATGCCCAGATCCAGAAACAGGAGACTCCCTTACCGAATGTGAAAGGGGCGATCGGCCAATGGCTGCAAAGCTTAAATGGTAGCAGTAAACCCCTCTCCCCCACCCCAGAACTTGAAAAGTTCAAAACCACCCTCACGAAGTGGATAGCTCCTATCGAACACTTGGATCAGGAGAGCGCTTTTAGCACTGTCTTAAAACTCCATCCTCCCCAAGGAAAAAGTCAGGATTGGTTACTAGAATATGGATTACAATCAGTCGAAAATCCCGATTGTATTGTCGATGCCAATACGATTTGGAGCAATCCTGTAGAATCTCTACTCTATGAAGGCTATACCATTCATTATCCTCAAGAAACTTTTTTAGCTGGATTAGGATTAGCCTCGCGCATTTTTCCTTCTTTAGAAGACAGTTTAAATACGTCCCAACCCCTATTTTGTCGGCTTAATCCCCAACAGGCCTATGAATTCCTTAAATCCATCGTGGGACGATTGAGAGAAAGTGGATTAGGCGTAATTTTGCCCCCTTCTCTCGCACCGGAACAGGGATTTTCTAATCGCTTAGGATTAAGCTTGGTGGCTGACACGCCCAAACGGAAGAAAACCGATCGCTTAAGTTTACAAAGTTTATTGCAATTTAAGTGGGAATTAACCCTAGGGGGACAGCGAGTTTCTAAGAAAGAATTTGACCAATTGGTAGCCTTAGAGTCTCCTTTGGTGCAAATTAATGGGGAGTGGGTGGAGTTGCGTCCCCAAGATGTGCGCGTCGCTCAGGAGTTTTTCACCAAGCGTAAAGACCAAATGAGTTTATCCCTCGAAGATGCTCTGCGCATCAGTACCGGGGATACACAGATGGTGGAAAAGCTGCCAGTGGTGGACTTTCAGGCTTCCGATCAATTAGGGGAGTTACTGACTCGTTTGATGGAGCCACGCACGATTGAGGCGATCGCCCCTCCAGAGACGTTTAACGGACAGTTGCGCCCCTATCAATCCAGGGGTGTGGGGTGGTTGGCGTTTTTAGAGCAATGGGGCTTAGGGGCGTGTTTAGCCGACGATATGGGACTGGGGAAAACCATTCAGTTTTTGGCATTTTTGTTGGTTTTGAAACAACAGAAAAAGCTCAAAAAACCAACATTATTGGTTTGTCCCACGTCCGTTTTAGGTAATTGGCAACGGGAAGTTAAACGATTTGCACCCAGTTTAAAAATAGTGCTTCATCATGGAATGAAGCGATTTAAAAATAAGGAGTTTGTCAAAGCCGTTGAGAGTAAAGAGCTGGTGATTACCAGCTATCCCTTAGTCTTTCGAGACCAAAAAGAATTGCAAGCGGTAGAATGGCAAGGGATAGTTTTAGATGAGGCTCAGAACATCAAAAATCCAGAGTCTAAACAGTCCCAATCCGTGCGCGAGTTAACCTCAGAGTTTCGCATTGCCCTGACCGGAACACCGGTAGAAAATCGTTTGCAAGAACTCTGGTCAATTATGGACTTTCTCAATCCCGGTTATTTGGGCAATCGGCAGTTCTTCCAACGCCGGTTTACGATTCCGATTGAGAAATACGGCGATCGCGAATCCTTGCAAACCTTGCGATCGCTCTCCCAACCCTTTATCCTGCGGCGATTGAAAACCGATCGCACGATTATCCAAGATTTGCCAGAAAAACAGGAAATGACCGTGTTCTGTCCTCTCTCGGATGAGCAAAAGCAGCTCTATCAAGAAGCGGTCGAAAAAGCCTTAGCCGAAATTGAGCAAGCGCAAGGAATTCAACGCCATGGCGAAGTCTTAGCACTGCTCACCAAATTAAAGCAAATTTGCAATCATCCCGAACAGTTCTTGAAGAAGCGCAAGCTGAAACAGCCGGAAAACTCCGGGAAACTGATGCGCTTGCGGGATATGCTCGATGAAGTGGTTGATGTCGGCGATCGGGCCTTGATTTTCACCCAGTTTTCCGAATGGGGCAAATTGCTCAAACCTTATTTAGAACAAGAATTTCAATCCGAAGTCTTTTTCCTATACGGCAATACCAAAAGAGCGCAACGAGAAGAAATGATTGACCGCTTTCAACACGATCCTCAAGGGCCAAAACTGTTTATTTTATCCCTAAAAGCAGGCGGTGTCGGCTTGAATTTAACCCGTGCCAATCATGTTTTTCACTTTGACCGATGGTGGAATCCAGCCGTGGAAAATCAAGCCACAGACCGAGTATTTCGCATTGGTCAAACTCGGAATGTGCAAGTGCATAAATTTGTCTGCGAAGGCACATTAGAAGAAAAGATTAACGATCTCATTGCCAGCAAGCAGGAACTCGCAGAACAAGTGGTGGGTTCAGGAGAAAATTGGCTAGCTAGTTTAGACTCCAATCAACTGCGCGATTTATTATTATTAGAACAGTCGGAAGACTAGGAGGGAAAGATGAATTCCTATGGCATCGAGCGAGAATGGTGGACGCAGCAATGGTTAGACTTGCTCAATTCTTATCGGTTTAAGAAACGACTGGAGCGGGGGCGAAATTATGCGCGGGAAGGCCATGTATTATCGATTCAGTTTCAAGAGCAAAAAGTGGTGGCAGAGGTGCAAGGAACCGATCCTGAACCCTATCGCCTTTCTATTTGGTTAGATGCCTTTACCTCGGAAGATTGGGATAATGTGATTGAGACTTTATCGGAAAAAGCGATTTATGTGGCGAAATTGTTAGCTGGAGAAATGCCGGATAATATCGAATCGGTATTTGCTGCCAATGGGTTAAGCTTATTTCCGTTTACGCTGGGTGAAGTTCATTCACGATGTAGTTGTCCTGATCCCGCAAATCCCTGTAAACATATCGCTGCCGTGTATTATTTATTAGGCGATCGCTTCAGTGCCGATCCCTTTGTACTGTTTCAATTGCGCGGAAAGAGTAAGGATAATATTATCTCTGCTCTGCGCGAAAAGCGCGGAATGGGGCCAGAAGGTGCCAGCACCGAACCCCCACCCCTGACCTATCCCCAGGTTGCTCTAGACCAGTTTTGGCGCTACGATCGCGAGTTAGAGTCATCCCTCGTGGTCATTGCCCCGCCAGTGAATCCAGAAACCGTGTTAGATGTGCTAGGGCCAATTGTAACCGAACGCACTAAAGCCCCGGAGTCTAAATCGTTAATGGCTTATTTAAAAACCTTATATCAGGATGTGAGCCAAAGTGCCACCAGATCAGCCTTACGAGGAGATTAGTGTAATCAAGATTTGATCGACAAAACCGTTTACCATTGTCATCCTCGAGCATGAAGATCAAGGCATAATGGGCATTTTAGGGATTGCTTAGAGCGCTTCGGGCTAAGGAATAGGAAATAGAGAAAATTAAGATACCATCTAAAGTAGCGCACACCCAATCGATCTCCGTCCCATGAAATCCTTCCCCTTGAAACTCCACTTTCCTCTTCAAGTGGTATTAATCGTGCCTTTTCTCCTACAAATCATGGTAGCCGTGGGTTTAGTCAGTTGGCTCTCCTTTCGCAATGCCCACGAAATGTTAGAAACGATGGTAGAACGATTAACCACTGAAATTGGTTCCGAAGTGGAACAGCGTTTATCTTCCTATTTGGAACTTCCTCATCGGGTGAATCGCTCCCATCTGGGGGCGATCAAGTCAGGATTGCTAGAGGTGGAAAACCTGGAGGGATGGGATTATTATCTATGGGAAAAAATCCAACAAGTCCCAGAGTTAAGTTTTACTGCTATCGCCAATAATCAAGGAGAACAACGAACAGGAGAACGTCTAGCGGATGGTACTTTGGTGATTAATACCGTTACTCCTAGCGATCGCCACACTTTCCGCTCCTACAACACCGATGACCAAGGCAATCGTACCACTCTAGCTACTCAATTAAGCGATCGCGATCCGCGCAAACGACCATGGTATTTAACTGCCGTCGAGACCGGAAAACCAACCTGGAGCAATCCAGATATTTCCTATCTCGAACCTGTCCTCTTAATTTCTGCCTTACAACCCCTTGATATTGATACTGATGGTAGAGTGGAAGGCGTTATCAACACTACCCTCAAACTCGATCAGCTAGGTCAATTTCTGAGCCAAATTAACCTAGGAGAAACCGGAAAAATCCTTATTCTCGATCGCCAAAACAACCTTATTGCCAGTTCCACCCAAGAAACCCCCTTTAATCCAGACACCCAAACTCTCCTACCCATTACCCAGAGTCAAGATCTCCTCACCCGTCAACTGATCGATCTTCTACACACTCACCAACTTCTACACACTCACCAAACCTCCCTAAAAACCCCCACCTTAACCACACTGTCCTTAGATGGTGAGCATTACTTTGCCCATATTATTCCCTATGCTGACCCCTATGGCTTAGAGTGGAAAATTGTGCTTTTTATCTCCGAATCTAAATTTAACGCCACTCTTGAGAGCCATAAACAGCACATCCTTGTCATCTGCATTGGTGCATTGATTTTTGCTGTGGGATTAGGACTCTTGACCTCTCGGTGGATTGCTTACCCCATATTACAACTCCGGGATGCCAGTGCTGCCTTTGCCTCTGGGAAACGCCGAAATTCCGTACAAGTTCAAGGCATACAAGAATTAGATATTCTTGCCCAAACCTTTAATGAGATGGCAGCTCAAATTGGCAATCAGCTTGAGATACTCGAACAACAAGTTACCGAACGTACTCATCTGCTCACTCAACACAACCAGGTTTTATCTGAACTCGCTGGCGATTCTCAATTACACCAAGGGGACTTAAACCAGAGTTTACCAAAATTAACTGAGGCGATCGCCCAAATCCTCAAAGTTGACCGTACCAGTATTTGGCTCATTGAACCCGAAAGTACCCTATGGTACTGTGCTGACTTATTCATCCCGGCTCTAGGAAGTCACACCCAAGGAGATCTTCTCCCCATCCAAGATTATCCCCGCTATGCCCAAGCCCTCAAAACCCAAAATGTAATTTCTGTCAACGATGCTTGCAATGATGAGCGTACCTCGGAACTCAAAGAGACCTATCTGGCTCCTCTAGGAATCCATTCCATGCTGGAAATTCCCATTCGCCGGCAGCAAACGCTCCTGGGCGTAATGTGCATTGAAACCACCCAACCTCACCATTGGACTCAAGAAGAACAAAATGTCGCCCGTTCTATAGGCGATCTCGTTAACCTTGCCATTGAATCATACCATCGTCAACAAGCCGAAATTGCCCTAAAAGCTGCCAAAGAAGCGGCTGATAAAGCTAACCAAGCAAAAAGTGAATTTTTGGCCAATATGAGCCATGAATTACGAACCCCCCTGAACGGTATCCTGGGTTATACCCAAATCTTGAAACGGATGAGTGACCTCAAACCCAAACAACGTGAAGGAATTATGGTTATTGAAGAAGCTGGTTCCCATCTCCTAACCCTGATTAACGATGTCCTAGATTTGGCCAAAATCGAAGCCAGAAAAATGGAACTACTCCCTAGAGAAATTCATTTTCCCTCCTTCATTAGTGGTGTAGCTGAAGTCATCCGTATCCAAGCTGAAGAAAAAGGACTAGCATTTTGCTGTCTCATCGATCCCAATTTACCCCAGGGAATTGATATTGATGATAAACGCTTACGCCAAGTCCTCCTCAATTTATTAGGGAATGCTACCAAATTTACCCATCAAGGAGAAATTGTATTTTCTGTTATTCATCTGAGTGAAATTTCTCCTGCATCTACCGCCACCTTACGCTTTGAAATTGGGGATACAGGTGTAGGTATGACCCCTGAGCAAATCCAGAAAATTTTCTTACCTTTTGAACAAGTAGGAGCCAGTTCCCGTAAACATGACGGCACGGGTTTGGGATTGGCCATTACTCGTCAAATTGTACAAATGATGGGAGGACAAATTGAAGTTGAAAGTCAGCTTGATGTCGGCAGTCAATTTAGCTTTGAAATCAATGTCCCAGTGGCCGAAAATTGGGCGCTATCTTCCACTCAAACCGAACAAGGAAAAATCATTGGTTATGTTGGTCAACCCCAAAAAATCCTCGTGGTTGATGATAAAATTGTCAATCGTAAAGTAATTCTCGAAGTTTTATCTCCACTCGGATTTGAAGTGGCACAAGCAGAGAATGGCCAATTGGGTTTAGAACACTGTCATCAATGGGAACCTGATTTTATCATTACTGATTTAGTCATGCCAGAGTTAGATGGATTTGAAATGGTACGTCAACTTCGTCAGAGTGGTGAGGATCGAGTGATTATTCTGGCTTCTTCAGCGAGTGTATTAAAGCAAGATCAGGAAAATAGTTTAGTGGCGGGTTGCAATGATTTTCTCCCCAAACCTGTCGATATAGAGTTACTATTACATAAATTGAAACAGTATTTAAATCTGACCTGGATTTATGAAGAAGTTCCAGAGGTCAATTCGCCTCCCTCCTTGGAGTCTTCAGTGGAGTTTGTTTACCCTCCCCAGGAAGAATTGCAAGGGTTAGTAAAAACTGCGGCTGTGGGATATATTGATGGGATTGAAGCAGAAGTGGCTAGACTGCGAGCATTAGATCCCACCTACTACCCATTTTGCGATCGCATTATGGAGTTTGTCTTTGAATTTGATGACCAAGGCATTATTGCTTTAATTACCCAAGAATATCCTCTATCCATTTAACCCGCAGATCATGGCTAAAAAACAAAAATTTCCTTTCCTAGTTGGCTCGAAATGGACCGCCCAACAAACGACTTGGGGATGGCGACATTTTCAAGTGACCAACCGCAAAAATCAAGGAAAGTTTATTTTTGCGGAAATGGTAGCTTCTTGTGACCCGAATGTTCGCTTTTGGTTAAATGCCGCCCAACTTAAAGACCGTTCCTTATGGCAACCGGGATGGAAAACGCTTCAGGAAATGGAGTAGGGAAGAGAGGGATGATTCCTCAATGATTTTTAAGGATTAATTTTTAATTGACACTGTAAGTCTGCTGGGCGATCAATGTCGGAGAGAACTGGTAAAAGAACATAGGATAATTCGAGAGCATGGGCAATCTTGAGAGTTTGGGAAAAAACTTCTGAGGTTCCCCAATGAATATTTTGAAATAATTCAGAGATAGGGCGCGATAGACCGATTAAATAATAACCCCCATCAGCGGCTGGGCCGAGGACTAAATCGTGGGAATCTAAAGCATGAAAGGCTTGGGTAAAAAGTTCTGGGGTGAGACTCGGGCAGTCTGTTCCGATAACAACGATATGCTCCATTCCTTCAGCAAAACTCTGCTCAATTGCCCTGTAGAGTTTTTCCCCTAGATCCCCTTGTCCCTGACTGCGATAAACTAGATCAGCACCTAACCAGGTCTGCATGGCCTGAACGGTTGAGCCTGTAAAATAAACCACGAGCTGTATTGCCCCTTTATGGCGATCTTGTAGCTGCCGTGCTTGGGCGATCGCCCATTCGGCCAGTTGACGATGTAATTCCGTCGCTCCCTGCACCCCTAATGCAGGAATTAAGCGGGTTTTGGCCTTACCCAATTCTGGATATCGAGTAAAGACTAGGAGTTGGCATAGGCTAGATAATGGGGAAGATAAATCGGGAAAATCGCTCACGCTTACCTCTTTTATTGTTGGGAACATGACTAAAATCATAGAAGTTTTACCGGATAAAGGCGCTCTCGTCAGCCGCGCCCTCGCCTTAGTGAAAGAAAAAATAGAAACGGCGATCGCCTCCCATGGCTACAGTACCATTGCCCTCGCTGGAGGCAGTACCCCTAAGCCACTCTATGAAGCTCTGAGTAAAGAAACTCTTCCCTGGGACAAAATTCATGTTTTTTGGGGAGACGAGCGCTACGTCCCCTGCGATCATCCGGATAGTAATGAAAACATGGCTCGCCAAGCCTGGCTTAATCAGGTTCCTATTCCCCCACAGAATATCCATGCCATGCCCACCAGAGCGCAAGACCCCCAGCAGGATGCCGAAACCCATGATACTCACTTACGGCAGTTTTTTGGTGAGTCGTCTGGTGAGTTTCCCGCCTTCGACATTATTTTGTTAGGGATGGGGGATGATGGGCATACGGCTTCCCTATTTCCCCATACTGAAGCTTTAGCAGTTGGCGATCGCCGGGTTACCGTGGGTAATAAAGATGGCCAACCCCGTCTTACTTTTACGGTTCCTCTGATTAATGAGGCTCGCTGTGTCATTTTTCTAGTCGCTGGAGCCAATAAAATCAACGCTTTAACCCAAGTCTTTGCCCCGGAAGGAGACAGCAAAGCCTATCCCTCTCGTTTAATTGCCCCTAAAGGAGAGCTGTGGTGGCTTTTAGATGAAGCAGCAGGGGGATCAATTAACACTTAAATCATTACATCGAATTCAATTTTTTTCCTATTGCCTCTTGCCTCTTGCCTTTCCATTGATCCTATGATTGTTTGTCCAAATTGTACTCACCAAAACCCTGATGGCGCTCAAGTGTGCGAAGCTTGTTATACTGAGCTTCCTGCTCTAACGACTTGTCCTAACTGTGGAGCAGCCGTTCAGCAAGATGCCACGTTTTGTGGTCAATGTGGAACCGCCTTAAAAATCACGCCTGTTTCCACTGCCGATCTTGATGCAGAGGAAGAAGTCTTAGAAATTCCTCCCTTAGTCGAACCCGATCCTCTGGTGACTCCGGAACCCCTTGCCAGCTCTAGCTCTGAATCATCCATAATCACAGAAGTGGAAGCCGAACCCTCCACTCGAGTCAAAATCAACCGGTTAACTGAACTGCAATCAGCCAGTGCCTCTCTGGTTCATGTCTCTACCAAGGATCGACTCGAGTTATCCAATCATCTTTCGGTCTTGCATATCGGGAAACCCAATGACCGTATTCCCCCAGATATAGATGTTTCTGGGTTTGCCCATGCAGATGTAATCTCGCGAGTTCATGCTGCTATTCGCATCGAAAATGGCGAGTATTATATCGAAGATCTCGCAAGTTCCAATGGAACCTATATTAATCACTTACCCCTAAGTCCAGGCAATCGCTATCGCTTAAAAACAGGCGATCGCATTACATTAGGTAAAAATGATCTGGTAAGCTTTGTATTTGAACTGTGATTATCTCCAGATTATTCCTTAACTCAACGAAAACAAACAGCAGACCCCTACTCCTCGTTATTTACCTGTTACTGATGTGATTACCCTAACCTTGTTACATCCTCTCAAAGATACCCCCATTCAGCATTGGCAATTTACACAAGAATCCCTTGTGCGAATTGGACGCTCTACAGATAATCATGTCGTTCTCTATAGTGCGGTGGTTTCCCGTCACCATGTGGAACTCCGTCTTGGAGAGGAATCTTGGGATGTAGTGAACCTGGGAACTAATGGTACATATCTCGACGATCAGCGGATTGAACAAATGCCGATTACTGGTGAAGTGGTGATTCGACTGGCTCGTTCTGGGCCGAAGATTCAGATTAAAACCGATTTTGACCAGGAGCAATCGTCTTCTTCTCCTCTGGATCGAAAATCTATCGATCCATCTATACCGGCAATTAAGGAGAAAGTTAATAAAATGACGACAGCGATCGATCCCTAGGGATCGTAGGAATGAAAATAATAAAAAAATAACGAGTTTTTGAACATCTTACTCAAAGAAAAATTCTACTTAAGGAAAAATATAGAATTTAAAAACTTGCACTATTTAGTTCAACGGCTAGGAACACTACAACGGAAAAAAGTGATTGGGATATTTTGATTCGCTTTGAGTTATTCTAGCAACCTTTAAAAACTGCTCTTGATGTACTCTATAGGCGAGCAAACTACTCGATCGAGGCAACAACATATAGTGTAAAGCGTCTAGGCAATAGGGAATGGGATTGTGGTACATGGCTTTAGGAATTCAACAGTTTACTCCATAACGGTACAAAGTGCGGTATGTCTAATCTTCTCTCTGAGAGAGTAATGCTTTTATATCGAGATTCAATCCTGAATACAGCAGCTTCTGCTGTTTACCCATTATCCATTATCCATTACCCGTACGAAGCTCTATTTTTCTTCAGAAACAAACTTTCAAAATGGGTTGGAATACAGGGGTGAGAAGCAGAGTATTTATTATTTGAATAAATAGAAACCGATCGCCTGAGTCAGTCGAGTCGAGTTATAATGATGATCTATAATGAGTCCCTGTATTTTTCCTATTGTTGACTATAGTTTTGCTTAATTTAAACTCTATCAGGATAATTTTATGCCAGCGCTTACAATATCTTTGATGCATCCAACTCAACCCGTAGCGATGCATAGTTGGACGTTTGAACCCGATCGAGACGAACCCATTCGTATTGGTCGTTCTCACGATAACGACATTGTAGTGTATAGTTCTGTGGTCTCCCGCCATCACGCAGAGCTATGGCCAAGTGAAGAGGGTTGGAATCTCAAGGGATTTGGTTCAAATGGTACGTTTGTTAACCAACAGTTGGTCACACAGGATGTCTTAGAGGATGGCTCGATCGTCCGTTTAGGCAATTCTGGGCCCAGATTGCGAATTCGTCTAGGGGTTAGCGATCCGAAGGCGAAGCTGGTGAGAAAATGCGATCGCAAACTGAATACGGAACTGAGTGAAGCTGATAAACATAGTACGTTTATCAATACCCCTCAAATGCAATCGGATGATTAAGGAATGACTCAGAGCCACTTGCCTTTCAAGACTCCCTTGAGGGCAAGTGTAATGTTTAATGTTTCATTGAATTCACGATACCTGACCACTGAACTGATTTGAGTCGATCGCGCCGATAAGAAAAGAACAAATCCTGATTTTGATAGGTACAATAGGGAGCGATCGCTACTTGTTCTGCATGGACTCCCAATTGTCGCAGTTGCCTGAGATTAACCTGGCGTACATCTAAGCGGATGCGATCGGGTTCAGAGTCGGGCAACAAGACTGGATGTTTCCCTCCTGATAACTGCTCGATCCAATCTGGGGCACTCTCGCCTTGAATCAGAGTTTTTCCTACCTGTTGAGCCACATCTAATCCCACCTGATACTCTCCTCCAGAAATCGCCGGCCCTAGGGCGATCCGTAGATCTTCGAGCCGCGTTCCTAATGCTTGAAAACGGGCGATCGCCTCCGGGACAATTTCCGCTGCCGTCCCGCGCCAGCCTGCATGAAGAGCTGCCACCTGTCCCGTACCTAAATCGCCCATTAACACCGGCACACAATCAGCCGAACACACCCAAACCGAATCATGGGCATTTTCCGATAACAAACCATCGGCTTCTGGACGCTCAACCCCCAAACTTTCCACTTCTGAAGGGGTCAAAATCCGTTGACCGTGGACTTGTTTCACCCGATATACTCGCACCTGCTCATCTAGAAGATGCGCTAAAGATTCAGGCGTTTGGGGCGCAAACTGGCGGGTAAAAAAACCATGCTTCCAAGGGTCGAGTAAGCTACAGGTCAGATAGGTCAACCCTTGAGCCATCTGCCAATGCCAAAGTGAACTCATCAAAAATTTGGAGTCTGAAACCCCATCCTTCTAGGAGGGCTTTACTCTCCTATTTTACCACGATCACAAACCATATGCTATTCTGGAAACATTTCTAGTTGATCAAGAATTGAACAATTTATAAATAAAATATTATGGCAAAAAACTTAATTTAAAGCTAGGGGATGTGTTAGCTCTTTCCCCCCTGTTGATTATATTATTTTTCTTGTATTTGCAACTTCCGTTCCTTCCTGCGCCCACTACTTATTTTCAATTTTATGAAGCAACAGTTTCTCCGATTCAACTAATAGCTAATTCTATTTTGTTTCACAATAGGAAAGTGAGAGTAATTGGTTTTTTAGAGTATGATCATAAACATGCATCCCTATATCCATCACAAAACTCTTATCTGCATGCCCTACAAGATCAAATTGCTGTAGAGATCAATGCATTAGTTAAAGAGAATAAAAATATGAGCTTAAATTATGTCATTATTGAAGGTTTTTTTGATGCTTTTTGCTATCGTTATCGTCCATTATCCTATAGCAATATACACAAAATAACTCGGATGGATTTGTGGTCTTATACGAATGATCCAAAGCGGCTCTCTAGAGGAATTAGATCGTGAAAATTAACTTGAGCAAGAACCAACAACTAATTGTACTTGAAAAATAAGAGTTAAAAATGACTTCCGTAGCGACATTTGAGTTTGCGACAAATCTTAAGATTAATGAAATCAAAAAAAAACTATCTGAATTTTGGTGTAATGGCCGCAGAGTAGATGTTATCCCAAGAGAATCAAGAAATAAAAAAGAAGAAAATATTTATCTTTGTGTGTTAGAGTACATCCTTTTTGAAAAAGAGGAAGAACCTAAAATCCGTCTTGTTGTGGATTATTTATTGTCAATATCTAGCAATAATCAAATTTTCTATTATCGTGATTATGATGTCATAGATTTATGTGTTCAACATGGAAATCCAGTTGAAATTAAGATTGACGATCTTTTTACAAAAGAATTTTGTCCATCAATATCTGGAAATATTGAGTATCAGTACTTGATTCGTAGCACTGATACTTCAAAAAACCATTAATATGCTTGCACAATTGATTAATGCGATCGCGCTCCCACTTATCAGAGAAAACTATATATGCGACTTCAGCCTGAACTAAATGAACCTGAATCGAGAACGAATTGACAAAACCTGGGAAAAAATCGCCAACCAATTAAATCTAGAACCTCTTCCCTTGCCCCCTATTCACTCCTTCGAGACCCTAGAATCGACTAATCAAACTCTGTGGCAACTGCTTAGGGAAGGGGCCCCAACTGGTACAGTGGCGATCGCCAGGCAGCAAACGGCTGGGCGAGGACAATGGGGAAGATCGTGGTCTTCTGGTAATGGAGGGCTGTATCTGTCTTGGGCGATCGCCCCTAAATTACCTACTGAGAAAGCCCTATTGCTCACCATCAGCAGTGCTTGGGGAATAGCCACCCTCCTGCGTCAATATCATCAACCACCTCACTCAGAAACCCAACTCCCCATCCAAATCAAATGGCCCAATGACTTAATCCTTAATCAAAGAAAAGTGGGCGGCATTCTCACCGAAACTCGCGTGCATCAAAACCAGATTCACCAGGCCGTTGTTGGGGTAGGGATAAATTGGGAAAACCCAGTACCTGAGCCGGGAATTAGCCTCAAAGAAGGATTCAAGGAGCGATCGGTTACCAGCGATCTCACCAGTTTAGAAGATCTCTTAGCCCTAATCTTAAGGGGCTTAATCTCCGGATACGAGGCGATCGATCGGAAAAAAGGAGCAGGTCTCATCTCTGCCTACAATCAACTGCTGACCCATGTTGGGCAACCCATCATTATCCAGGGACAAAACGGCAAGATTCAAGGAATTACACAGACAGGTCAGCTCTGTATTGATCTGAACTCCTCCCAAGTCCTCTTCAACCCGGGCGAAATTCAACTAGGCTATAAGAACTCCTACAGAAGTTAAGAAATATATGATAAAACTTGTCAGAGACCCAATAATGGGATAGAGATCGAGCCACTAATCGTGAAAACACTTAACCGCCAACGAATTCAGATGAGTACGGATAAGACAACACCAACTCCCAATCGCAGCCCAGATCGCCAATATACCCGCACTTTGTTTTGCCTCACCTGTCACCGTTCCCTGCTCATGCAAGGACTCGGTTGGTTAGGGGCCCTAGGTTTACTCAGTGGTAGCATGGTTTGGACTTCCAACCGAGGCGTTGCCTACGAACAAGACTCCATTGACCCCGTTGCCTATGATGCGGTTCCTGAAGTCGAATGGGCAGAACCGGCTTATGAACCAGCTTATGAGCCAGCCTATGAACCAGCCTATGAGCCAGCTTATGAACCAGCTTATGAACCAGCCTATGAGCCAGCTTATGAGCCGCAATGGACTCCGGAACCCGCCGCTTATGAACCAGAATGGACTCCGGAACCCGAACCAACCGCTTATGAGCCAGAATGGACTCCGGAACCGGCTGCCTACGAACCGGAAACCTGGGATGATACCTCTGTACCGGTGGTGGTAGAAACCTATGAAGAGCCTCCGATTTCCTATTCTGCTTCGGACTTGATGCCAGAAAATACAACTACGGCTCAAGAGAATACTGCTCAAGAGAATGCCTATATTGATACCTCGAACGATTTTGATACGGGAGCAACGGCTGCGTATGAGGAACCCACGGACGTGATGGTTTATGAACCTGCGGCTCCTGCGGCTCCTGCACCTGAACCTAGGGGTTATACCGCTGCTACGCCGGCTCCTAGCGCCCCATCGGAGCCGATCCCTGCTTGGTCTCCAGAAAATTATCAGCCCGCTCCCTCCAGTGGAAGCACTCATCAAGAGTATGCGCCTGCCCCTGCCCCTGCACCTGTGGTTGGGGGAACGACGGCTAGTGGTCGGTCTTATTTCAATACCCAAAAACCCACGGGTCTACCGGGCAATGGTAATGTGAGTTTGTTGTATCCTCTGGCGATTCCTGCTCAAGTTAGCTCCCATTTTGGCTGGAGATTGCATCCCATTCATGGGGACTGGAGATTCCATAGCGGTACGGATATTGCGGCAGCTACGGGAACCCATGTGTTAGCTGCTTTGGCTGGACGGGTGGCGATCGCCAATTTTTTAGGCGGATACGGCTTAACGGTGGTTCTTGAACATAGTAATGGAACCCAAGAAACCCTCTACGCTCACTTGTCTGAAGTATTTGTTGAACCAGGCGAAGAAGTAGAACAAGGTACGGTCATTGGAAGTGTGGGTAGCACAGGAAATTCTACAGGACCCCACCTGCATTTTGAATTGCGAGAACAAACAGAAGAGGGTTGGGTCGCCGTGGACGCTGGTGCCCAGTTGGAATATGCCTTAGCTCGGTTTATCCAATCCTGGGAAACGGCCTCAGCAACTCCTTATACTGGTGGCAATGCCAAGGAACTGCAACAATTACCGGCTCCGGAACTGGCGGTTGAAGAGCTGCCCTATGTGAACATTCGCCCGATGTAGGAGAAGACACAAACTTCTTTCAGAAGTCAGGGAATAGGGAATAGGGAACAGGGAACAGGGAATAGGATGACTCTATTGCCATTTGTTTTCTGCCCACTTATGCAAGAGGTCTAATGATGAAAATTATTCCCTTGTAAGCGCCCCCTATCTCCCTATCCCCCCATCTCCCCGTACCCATGTTCGCTTAAGAAATCCGCAGTAATAGGGTTTTCGGGTTTATCATGTGGCGTTCGCAATAATCCTTCCACATATTTACCTAAAATGTCTCCCTCCAAATTGACTACATCTCCGGGATGTAGATACTGTAAATTAGTATGGTCGAAAGTATGGGGAATCACCGCGACCTTAAAAGCGTGGGTTGCACCCTGGTCTTGAGCGAGAGTTAAGCTAATCCCATTCACGGCAATACTGCCTTTGGGGACAATATAGCGGGCTAGACTGGGGGTGTTGAGGTGAAAAACCATTTCCCAGGCGATCGCCGTCTGTATAATCGACAGAACTTCCCCCGTACCATCCACATGACCCGTCACAAAGTGACCCCCTAATTTACTCCCCACCTTCAAAGAGGTTTCGAGATTGACAGGGACTTGGCTCATCGCTCGATGGTTCAAGGTAGTGCGATTAAGAGTTTCTGGTGAGACAGCAGCAATAAACCCCTGGGAAAGCAGGGTTTCTACTGTCAGGCATACGCCATCAACTGCGACACTATCACCTATGGCTAAATCCGCCAAAATTAGCCCTCTCCCTTGAGGAGAACAGATAATTTGGACTTGGTAATCATTCAGAGGAGTGAGTGTCCCTAAGGTTTGAATTAATCCGGTAAACACGGGTAACGTTCTAGAAAAGTGAGCTTAAGATGAGAAGGAGACAGATTACAGATTTTATATAAACTTATGGTCTAATTAGGATAATCGATTTTAAGGTAGAGAATACTATATGGGTTTCCTGAATCAGTTTATCCTTTAGGAAACCCCAGACAACACCCGATCTTATCTACGAGCCATGCAGCCCAAGGATAAGCATCCCTTGCCAGAGAGTGATCTAGAGGCTTTACCCGATGATTGAAATGAGAGTTGCTGGAATTGCATTAGATGCGGGCACGCGCAGCCCCATTGTTCTATTAAAGGATACGACGGAGCGCCGTGCCTTGCCCATTTATATTGGTCAAGACCAAGCCAGGGCGATCATTAATGCTTTGGAGAGGCAAAAACCTCCTCGACCCCTGACCCACGATTTGATGGTGAATGTCTTAGAAGTTTGGGAGATGTCCCTAGAGAGAGTAGTGGTTCACGCGCTCCATGATAATACGTTTTATGCCCTGCTGACGATGCGTCAAGGAGATGTTGTCCATGAAATTGATGCTCGGCCCTCTGATGCTATTGCCTTAGCTCTACGAACGGGGACTTCCATTTGGGTGATGGAAGAGGTGATCGCGGATGCCTCAATTCCAGTCGATCAAGAAGCGGATGATGCCGAGCGGGAAGAATTCCGCAATTTTCTATCGGGTTTGCGACCGGAAGATTTTGCCCAACGGGGTAAAGGGCGATCGGTGAATGGAGAGTAGCTGGCGGAGACACGGAGGCGCGGGAACGCAGAGACGCGGGGAGGTGGAGATGGGGAGGATGATCAAAATTCGATTCCCATCATCGTCCACTAAGTTGAGTTCAAACAGTGAGTAGCGTGAAATATCGGCGCTTTGGTAAAACGAATCTGGATTTATCAGTGTTTTCCCTGGGTACAATGCGACCGTTGGGGTCGGAGGAAGGGTTTGGCCAGATTGTTTTACAGGCCCTCTCAAGAGGGATCAATCATATTGAAACGGCTAGGGGATATGGTGCAAGTGAAGTCTATTTGGGCACGATGTTGCGTCAGTTAGACCACGAGTCTGTTTATTTAACCACTAAAGTGCCACCGACTCCCGATCCAAAAATAATGGCAGGGTGGATCGATGAGTCTTTGTCCCGTTTGGGGGTCAAACGAATCGATTGTTTGGCGATCCATGGGATTAATACTGGGGAGCATCTGGAATGGATACAGGGCGATCGCGGGTGTATGCAGGCGGTGCAGGAGGCGATCGCCAACGATAAGGTAAATCATGTGGGATTTTCCACCCATGGTTCCCGAGAGTTAATCCAATCTACCTTAGAAACGGGTTTATTTGAGTTTGTAAATTTACATTATTATTGGTCGTTTCAACGCCATGCTCCCCTGTTGGCGATCGCCAATGAATTAGATATGGGGGTTTTTATTATCTCTCCAGCCGATAAGGGGGGGCGCTTGTATTCTCCACCGGCTCAACTGCAAGCCTTGTGCGAACCGTTTTCACCCCTAGAATTGAGTTATCGGTTTTTATTGGGCGATCCTCGGATTACAACCTTAAGTATAGGGCCCGCTACAGTACAAGAGTTAGGCTCATTCCTAGAAATGGGCGATCGTCCCCTTACAGAAACAGAACAGCAGGTTTTATCCCATCTAGAACACCACATGAGCGACACCTTGGGGAAAACTCAATGTCATCAATGCTATCAGTGCTTACCCTGTCCCGAAGAAATTAATATCCCGGAAGTCTTACGCCTACGAAATTTAGCTGTTGCCTATGACTTGGTGGAGTATGGAAAATATCGCTATGGCATGTTTGAAAATGCCGGTCATTGGTTTCCCGGAAACAAAGCCTCCCGATGTACCGAATGTGGAGAATGCTTACCCCGATGCCCCACCCAACTCAACATTCCCCAACTCTTGAATGAAACCCATGAGTTACTAAAAGGAAAACAAAGCCGCAGACTTTGGGAAGATTAAGCGCTATATACTGTATGACAACTGCTGAGTGGACCCATTACCCAGCGCGATAAAACGGTTTTTTAACGACTTTCATCGGATACCGTTTTCCACGAATTTCCACTTCAATTTCTTGCCCAATTTTTGCCCATTGCTTCGGTAGGTATGCCATGGCAATGGGATAACCGAGGGTCGGAGAAAGGGTTCCACTGGCCACTTTAGAAACGACTTTTCCAGCAGCTAAAAGGGGATAGTCATGACGCGCAATATGGCGACCTTCACCTTGTAGTCCCACCAAGCGCTTAGAAACTCCGTTTGCTTGCTGCTCTTCTAACACAGATCGACCGATAAAATCGCCTTTAGTTTTTAAATGGACTAACCACTTCAAACCCGCTTCTAGAGGAGTTGTGGTGAGATCGATATCTTGACCGTAGAGCGCTAAAGCAGCTTCTAAGCGTAGGGTATCCCTAGCTCCTAAACCACAGGGGATAACACCGGTTTGCAGTAGGGTATCCCAGAGTTGAAGAGCCGTGTCTGGATCGAGCATGATTTCTACTCCGTCTTCACCTGTGTAGCCGGTGTGAGCGAGAAAAGCCGAACCCCCGAGCAGGGAAAGGGTCGTGTGACCGAAGCGAGGAATGGATGATAGATCGGTTGTGGTGAGCGCTTGTAGGGTTTCAATGGCTTTGGGGCCTTGCAGAGCAATGAGGGCTTGGTTGAGGGTTTGGTCGTCGAATTGGATTTTATCTGGATCGAGATGCTGCTGTATCCATTGGCGATCGCCCTCACAAGTGGCAGCATTAACGATAATCGCGACTTTTTCCTCTCCGTTGTCTTCTTGGCTTTGCAGATAGACAATAATATCGTCAATAATACCTCCTTCTGGATTCAGCAGTACCGTATATTGCGCTTGACCCGGTTTAAGACGAGCAAGATCTGAGGGAACAAGAGTTTGTAAACTGGCGATTACTGAAGGGCCACTGAGGAAGAATTTGCCCATATGGGAGATGTCAAACATTCCGACATGGGTTCTGACCGCTTCATGTTCTTGTTTGATTCCTGAAAATTGTACTGGCATTTCCCAACCGGAAAATTCAGTCATCTTTGCCTTGAGTTTTACGCACGAGTCAAACAGTGGAGTATGAAGTAAAGCCATGATTACCGTCTCAATGATCCTACAGGCACTATACCAAAAGATGCCCCCCTCCTAGAAAAGCATGAGGGCGAAAAAACTTTCGCCCCTACTTGATGAGGGACTAGCACCTTTCCTGTTCTTAAAGGGGAAATCGCTATATCCTTTTGTCACAAATAATGTCCATATCGTAACAATCGACCCTAGTGTTCCTCTTCAGCTAGATAAAGTTATGTTGCGTTAGGTGTGGCGCAAGTATAGGGCTTTTTACTCACCGATCCCCAGAGGAGTTCTGTTTACTGGCGATCGCCAACCCAGATCAAAAAAATAGGTTTAATATCTTCTTAATAATTGTAGACTTTTGTCAAGATTTTCGTCATAAAGCTTAATGGTAGCTGTAAATATAAGTAAGGATTATTTGCAAAACAAGTAGAAGTGAACGTAAAGTGGCCCAAATCTTGATATATTCTTAAACATCTAGCCAATCGGCACAAAACGTATTAAGTGCTAGTTTTTAGGAAGGGATTTCATGTCTTACGCTCAAACTCAAACTCAGTCTAAAGCTGGGTACCAAGCTGGTGTAAAGGATTACAAATTAACCTACTACACACCAGATTACACACCGAAAGATACCGACGTTCTGGCCGCATTCCGGATGACCCCCCAACCGGGCGTTCCTCCCGAAGAAGCAGGTGCTGCGGTAGCTGCGGAATCATCTACCGGAACCTGGACGACTGTATGGACTGACCTATTAACCGATCTCGATCGCTACAAAGGTCGTTGCTACGATATTGAATCAGTTCCTGGAGAAGATAACCAATACATTTGTTATGTAGCTTATCCTCTGGATCTGTTTGAAGAAGGTTCTGTAACCAATATGTTAACCTCCATCGTAGGTAACGTATTCGGTTTCAAAGCCCTACGCGCCCTACGTTTAGAAGATATGCGGATTCCAATCGCTTATCTGAAAACCTTCCAAGGGCCTCCCCACGGTATCACCGTAGAACGGGACAAACTCAACAAATACGGTCGTCCCCTACTCGGCTGTACCATCAAACCCAAACTCGGTTTGTCGGCTAAAAACTACGGTCGTGCAGTATACGAGTGTCTGCGGGGTGGTCTAGACTTCACCAAAGACGACGAAAACATCAACTCTCAGCCCTTTATGCGCTGGAGAGACCGCTTCCTATTCGTTCAAGAAGCGATCGAAAAAGCTCAAGCAGAAACTGGTGAAATCAAAGGTCACTACCTTAACGTAACCGCTCCTACCGTTGAACAAATGATGCAACGGGCCGAATTCGCCAAAGAAATCGGTACCCCCATCATCATGCATGACTACCTCACTGGAGGATTCACCGCCAACACAACCCTGGCTAGATGGTGTCGCGACAACGGCGTACTGCTGCACATCCACCGCGCCATGCACGCCGTTATCGACCGTCAGAAAGCCCACGGAATTCACTTCCGCGTTCTCGCCAAATGCTTACGCATGTCGGGTGGTGACCACCTCCACTCTGGAACCGTTGTGGGTAAACTCGAAGGTGAAAAAGGCATCACCATGGGCTTCGTTGACCTCATGCGCGAAGACCACATCGAACAAGACCGTCAACGCGGAATCTACTTCACCCAAGATTGGGCTTCCATGCCTGGTGTAATGCCCGTTGCTTCCGGAGGTATTCACGTATGGCACATGCCAGCTCTCGTAGAAATCTTCGGTGACGACTCCTGCTTACAGTTCGGTGGTGGAACCTTGGGTCACCCCTGGGGTAACGCTCCTGGTGCAACCGCTAACCGCGTTGCTCTCGAAGCTTGTATCCAAGCTCGTAACGAAGGTCGCAACCTCTTCCGTGAAGGTGGCGACGTAATCCGCGAAGCTTGTAAATGGTCTCCTGAATTGGCCGTTGCTTGCGAACTGTGGAAAGAAATCAAGTTCGAGTTCGAGGCCATGGATACCCTCTAATCTCTGCCCAGAGTTAGAGCATCCGTTAAGAGGAAGAAGAGGCAAGAGTGTTGTCGATCACAATCTTGCCCCAAATCTCCCTCTAAAATCGGGGATTCTTTCATCTTAGCGGCCGAGATCAGGACATGGATATTAAAAACGTTGCCAAAGCTACTAGCCGTGTAATGGCGAGTTATCTCACCTATCAAGCGGTCAAAGTAGTGATGAATCAGTTAAGAGAAACCAATCCCGGTGAAGCGATTTGGCTCAGTGGATTTTCCTCAACCGGAAAAATTCAGGATGGAGAAGCTTATCTTGATGAGCTTTTCCAAGTCAAACCAGAGATGGCTTTCCGGGTGATGACGGTACGAGAACATCTCGCTGAAGAAGTTACTGATTTCTTACCCGAAATGGTTCGCAGTAATATTCAACAAGGCAATATGGAACATCGCCGTCAATATCTCGAACGAGTAACGCGACTTAATATCCCTGATTCTTCTTCTGATACCCAATCACCAACCGATTCAGATTGATGATTGCTGGATCACTTCGAGTCCAAATTCTAGACACAACTGATTAAAAACCATGCAAACTTTACCCAAAGAGCGCCGTTACGAAACGCTTTCTTACCTGCCTCCCCTGACTGATGCCCAGATCAAAATGCAAATTCAGTACATTTTGGATCAAGGCTATATTGCTGGTGTGGAATTTAGTGAAGATTCCAGCCCCGAAATGCGCTACTGGACGTTGTGGAAACTTCCTCTCTTCCACGCTAAAACCGTTAACGAAGTAATGGCTGAAATTGATGCTTGTCGTGCAGAATATCGCGAAAGCTACGTTCGCGTTATGGGATTTGACAACATCAAACAATGTCAAGTTCTGAGCTTCATTGTTCACAAACCTAATGCTAATCTCCGTCGTTACTAAGTTATAAAGAAGCGATAAATTAGTAGATTAGTCGGATTTGAGGAGGGGTAAGTCACTTGCCCCTCCTTTGTCTTACGCTATAATCAGCACATTGACTAAACCATTCCACAGCCACCTCAAAATATGTCCCATGAATGAAACTGACCGTCTCCTCAAAGCCTTATTTAATTCATTCCGGCCCGATATGCCATTGGAGCCGGATGATCCTCGCTATGTTAATTGTAACTCAGTGCGTGGAGATCAAGATATTTTAGAGGAGTTGGGCGGCACGATCAAAAAGGATGATAATAATACTTATTTGCTTTACTCCGGACATCGAGGAAATGGTAAATCAACAGAGTTAAAACGATTAAAAAAAGACTTAGAAAACTATGGATTTGTAGTGGTTTATTTCGCCGCTGCTACTGAAAAAGAAGGAGACTTGAGTTTTCAGGATACGCAATATCAAGATATTCTTTTATCCTGTACCCGGCAACTCCTGAAGCAGTTAAAAGATAAGGCCGATCCATCACCAATTACAAATTGGTTAAAGTCGCGCTGGGAAGAACTAACCGAGCTTGCTTTAACTGAAGTTTCACTCGATAACTTTAATGTCAACATTGCTCTATCTCAATTTACCCGAATTACAGCAGTGATGCGGACAGAACCTAGTAAGCGAAGAAAAATTCGAGAGTTAGTTGAACCCAATACAGAATCTTTAGTCAAAGCGCTGAACGAATTTATTGAAAGTGCGAAAGCATCTAGTCAGAACAGCGAAAAGAAAATAGTGATTATTGCTGATAATCTTGACCGGATTGCTCTCATTCCGAATGAGGAAAATGGACAAACGAATCTAGAAGACATTTATATTAATCGCTCTGAATTAATGCGAGGTTTAAAGTGCGATATCGTCTACACTGCACCCATTGCTTTACTTTATTCTAGAGCAGCCAGCGACTTACAAACTATCTACGAAACTATTCAAATTCTACCCATGATTATGGTTGAATCTCAAGATGGTGAAGTTTTGGAAGATGGGCTGAAAAAGTTACGAACAGCTTTAGAAAAACGAGTAGCCTGTGCCAGCAATTTAGAATTAATTCCTTATATTTTTGATACAGAAGAAACGGTCCAATTGCTATGTGTTAGTTGTGGTGGACATTTACGGGACTTGATGTATATAGTGCGGGATGCCATCAATAAAAGTAGCGAGTTACCTATTACGCAAAAAGCTGTAAAACGAACGATTAGCAAATATCGACGGGGATATATGGAGACACTACAAGAGTCAGACTGGCCATTACTATTCAATGTTTATAGCGTTAAGCGCAAATATAACGAGCCAGAGTATCGTAACTTACTCTATAGACGTTGTATTTTAGAATATTATTTTGTAGATGAGTATGATGAGGAAAATATTTGGCACAATGTACACCCTTTAATTTACGGATCGAAGGTATTCAAAGAACGGTGGCAAGAGTATCAGGAGAAAGACAATGAAAGTTGAAGAGATTCTTGATTGGGATGAAGATGAATTAGAACCTGAAACGGAAGAAGAAATTTTTGCCCAGTTAATTCGTGCAATTCGTCATAATGAGGGTGCAGGTTGGTTTTTTGTCCAATGCGGACGAGATAAAGAAAGAGAAGTGATTGAGCGATTGCAAAATAATTTTGGAATTAATTGGGTTGCGCTCATGGATTTGGATTCCGAAACCCAGACATTTTACTCGAAAGCAAGAGCTAAATACGAACAGGAGCAATTCACTGTCTTAGTAGTACGGAGAATTGACGAAGCGTTGTATGCTTATGAGGATGCTAAACGTTGGTTAGGTTGGGATGAAGATAAGATCATTAATTATAGTTTCTATGATCTTCCCCCCTTATTAAATCATTTGAATGAATGTCGAGAAAACATATGGACAAGCATTCCTTCGGCTATTGTCTTTATCTTACCTTACTTTGCAGTGCAGTATTTTCGGTTCCGCGCACCCGATTTTTATGATTGGCGAGTAGGATTATTTGTTCTACCTAAAGACAAGAATAATAATGCAATGATTAACTGGGGTCTGGAGTCTGAATCTACAGAATATTCTCAACTGTCTAGTGTTGAACGGCTAGAGCGAATTGCAGAGCTAAGAAATATTATAGTATTGCCCAATATAGATGCAGAGAAAAAAGCGGATTTATTAGTGAAACAAAGTTTATTCTTTGAATGTGAAAACAGTTATCAGAATGCCATTTCGTGCTATAAAAAGGCGACTGAAATTTATCCAAGCGATGCAAGAGTTTGGAACAAATGGGGACGGACTCTGTGCGATAACTTAGGACAAGCAGAAGATGCTATCCCTAAATTCGATATCGCTATAGAAAACACCCCAGAGTTTGCATATGCATGGTACTGTCGTGGTGTTGCTTTGTATGAATTGGAGCGATATGAACAGGCCATATTTAGTTATGAAAAAGCAATAGAGCTACAACATCATAACAAAGCAATCGAACTACAACCAACTTTATTACCTGTGTGGGTATGGAATAATCATGGTTCTACTTTGGCTAAATTAGGGCGATATGATGAGTCAATTAACAGTTTTGATAAGGCGATCGGCATTAACGAAAATGCATCATCTTCATGGTACAACCGTGGTATATCTTTGGATAAATTAAGACGGTATGAAGAGGCGTTAATCAGTTATGAGAAAGCAGCAGAATTGCAACAAAATTTCTCATCTGCTTGGCACAAGATTGGTATTTGTTTAGATAAACTAGGACGGCATGAAGAGGTATTAATTAGTTATAGAAAAGAGATGGAAATCAGGCTAAAAAACACTTTACCCTAAAATATTTATCTATCATAATGTTTTCAAATTAAAGTACAAAGACTTAGTTAATCTTATTTGATGCATAGAAATTTGTTTTATGAGTGAGTCACAGCAAAATATAAATAAAGATCGCAGCTCTCCGTCTGGAAACCGTAAAGTATTGTTAGAACAATTACAGATTGGGGTCAGTATCATCGTAGCTATTTTTGGGATTTACACATCGTGGCAAGCGACTATAGCGGCAAGAAATTCAGCAGAAATCCAGACAGAACTTAAAGAGCGGGCACAAGAAAATCAAAGAGTGCAAAAGTTTGTTGAGCTAATTCAGGCACAGTTGGAAAATTTGGCTGGGGAAGATAACACCAAAGCGAAAATAGCCCTCATTAGTCTTTATAATTTAGCTGAAGATGATGATGAAAAACGAATTTTGTTCACGATTCCCATATCGAGTCAGAATCAGGCACTGACTCAAACTATATCGGGGTTAATCCTTGATGATGATTCTGTGACCGACGAATTTAAAGGTTATATTCGCGAGAAATTGAGCAGTGTGCAAACTGCCCAGAATCCTGAGATAGAATTCTATAGTACCGCAGAAATAGCTAATCGTCCGGATAAAGAACTGTTGCAAAAGCTCACGGAAGAGCAATCGAATGTAGAGGGATGGATTTATTTGGGTAAAATCCGGTCTGGCAGTCAAACGTTGGAGGACGATAACACTAAAACAATTAAGCAAAATACAATTCCTCAAGCGCAGACCAATATGGAAACGATAACTTCGATTAATTTAAGAGAGCGAGGTACGAGGTTGGCAAATATTAAGGGGATTATTCCTCCTAATTCTAGGCTGAAGGTTGAAGAGGTGACAACAGTGATGATGGATGAAACTCATGAGACTGTTTGGGCGAAGATCTCACTGGTTTCTGCTAACTGAAGTCAACCATTTAATTACAAATTTCCTGCAAGTAATACAGCCGGCATGTTTCCTGATACAATACTGAAGTTCAGTCGCCTTATCGGATAGATGGCATCAGAATCTGTATGACTTATTATATTGCGCCTCGATTTCTCAATAAAGTTGCCATCCATATCACCAAGAATTTCTTAGATTTACCCCAAGTGCCGGTTCCTCTGATTTTAGGGATTCATGGACGCAAGGGAGAAGGGAAAACATTTCAATGTGAATTAATTTTTGAGAAGATGGGCGTGGAAGTTATCCATATGTCTGCGGGAGAATTGGAAAGTCCGGATGCGGGAGATCCGTCTCGGTTAATTCGGTTGCGCTATCGGGAAGCGGCTGAATTAATTAAGGTGCGGGGGAAAATGACGGTATTAATGATTAATGATTTGGATGCGGGAGCAGGTCGTTTAGATGAGCGTACCCAATATACGGTGAATACGCAATTGGTACATGGGACATTAATGAATATTGCCGATCGCCCCACGGATGTGCAACTTCCCGGAAGCTACGATCCCACCCCCCTACATCGCGTCCCCATTATTGTCACCGGAAATGACTTTTCCACACTCTATGCTCCCCTCATTCGGGATGGACGGATGGAAAAATTCTATTGGGAACCCGATCGCCAAGATAAAGGTGGCATTGTTAAAGGTATCTTTGCTCCGGATAATCTTCCCAGTGCAACCATTGAACAGTTAATCGATCGCTTTCCCGAACAGCCGATTGATTTCTTTGCCGTACTGCGATCGCGCCTATATGATGACCAAATTTTACACCTGCTCGAAACCGTCGGCTATGACCAAATTGGCAAACGATTAGTGAATAGTAAAGAAAAACCGCCCGAATTTCCCAGCCAAGCCTGGAGCTTAGACCAACTGCTGCACATGGCAGAACAATTGCAAGAACAGCAGCACCATATTAACCGGCTGAAATTATCCCACACTTACCAACCCAAGCCCGAATCTACAACAGTACCCTCTCCCAGAGTGACAGAGGAATTCCCCCCAAGTTCTCCCCCCGTTAATCTCCCCTCAGAGATTACCCAACAAGTGCAACAAATTCTAGAGGGAGGCTACAGTTTAGGCGTAGAAATCGCTGATTCTCGCAGATTTCGGACAGGATCGTGGCAAAATGCTGGCCCTATATCAGCTCAAAGTCTGCAAGAGGCACTCTTCCAATTGAGCGGTATTTTAGAAGAGCATCCCCATGAATATATCCGGTTAATTGCGATCGATCGCCCGCGCAAACAGCGCATTCTGGAGACCTTGATTCAAAAACCGTAGAGCGATTCTCTCTTCAGGAGGAATACAGCTTAAATCTTTAAGCTCTAAGCAATATAAGCTATTCCCTATTCCCTAGTGGGTAGCACTTATAGAGAGCTAGGCAAGGCTACATAGATATCGACCCAGCAATCCACCTTGAATGGAGCTGTCTACAATCTGAAAGCCAGCTTTCCTAAAGAGTTCCTCAAGAATCCAGTCAAATGTAGAATATTCTTCCTGGAAATGAACAATTGCATCCTCTCTTAAAAAGTCGCCACCAACTGACTCCTGGCGATCTATAAACTGGTTCACATTAGGTTCATAGTTATTCTGTTCAACGATCACGTCCTGAATGAATAATTTACCATCACTTTTGATCAATCCTCGCAGCCTATCCAGAGCAATGAATTTGAAGAAGTCTGGGAGATGGTGAAAGGAAAAAGAAGATGTGATTAGATCGTAATGACTTGGGGGACTGGTATGAGTCAGAAATCCACCTTCTTCAAAGTTGATTGAGACTTCTGCTTCATTAGCCTTTGTCTTAGCGTACTCAAGCATGGTCTTAGAAACATCAATAGCAGTTACGTCCAATCCTTTCTTGGAGGCTTCTATGGAAAAGATACCAGTGCCACAGCCAATATCAAGAAGTTTCATTCCTGGCTTTGCCCCAATTAGCTTGAGTATTTCATGGCTTTCTAGCTTGAGGTCACGAAACTTTGAGTGGCTTTCATCATATAAAGCCACTTCTTCAATAGATTCGTAATCTTTGCCAATTTGTTGGCGCTCGTTCCAGATCCAGTCTTTAAGAGATGTCATCGTATTTACTCCTGGCTATTGGTCATTAAATATACTGATTTGGGCTATTGTGGATAGGGAAAGTTATAGGGAATAGCCTCGTAGTACATCGTGAGAGAGAATTAAACCCTATTTCCTAATATTCTACAGCTAGATGATGACGCTTGTTCATTAAAAGAGGTGATTTTAGTAACAATCTTCACGCTCTTCATTCAAGGGGTATAGAACCACCCTCATAGCAATAAACCTTGAACCCTATTGCTCGGTTGGCGATCGCTCTTGCCCCTACCCTTTATCCGACTTTCCATTTATCCGACTTTCCATTTTTGGTTTTAGAAATTATTCTTAATAGAGTGTTTCGCTTAGTTCTCCCATGAATCCTCAATATTCTAAAAATATTTATCAACAAGTCTCTAGACGAAAACTATTAGGTTTTGGAGCTGCCAGTGGTAGTTTACTGATCGCTTCAGCCCTGCTCAAACCCAGGATTTCCAAAGCATTTCAAGCTATCCGTATTCCTTCTCTACCAGCAGGCTATACTCCACCATCAGAACATCCCTTCGATCCCATGGTCTTATTACGGGAATTTGACTATGGTACCGTCAAATATGAACAAGGTAAAAAGGTGCGGGAGTTTGAAGTCACCGCGAAAAGCTCTCCATTACAGCTCAACAGTGTAATTACTTTTATCAGTTGGAACTTAAACGACAGAGTTCCTGGGCCGACCTTCCGAGCAAAAGAAGGCGAACGGATTCGGATCGTTTTCCATAATGAAGGCGGGCATTCCCACAGTATGCATTTTCACGGTACACACCCTGTAGACATGGATGGGATTGAACCCATCCGCCACGGAAAAACCATGGTATACGAATTTGATGCCGAGCCGTTTGGAGTTCATCCTTATCATTGCCATATTGCCCCCGTAACCCGCCATATTAGTAAAGGACTCTATGGTTTATTAATTGTTGACCCCCCAGAGGGACGAGTTCCAGCCGATGAAATGGTGATGGTGATGGGAGGCTTTGATATCAATAACGATCATCAAAATGAACTCTATGCCTTTAATGGTATCCCTAATTACTATCGAGACCATCCGATTCCCGTTTACCAAAATCAGTTAATCCGTTTGTACTTGCTGAATATGATTGAGTTCGATCCGGCCGTCACCTTCCATATTCATGCCAATATGTTTCAAATTTTTCCCACCGGACGCACCTTAAAATCCTCAGCAGAATCAGATGTGATTACGATGGGAACCGCAGAACGACATATCTTAGAGTTTTCGTATAAGTACCCCGGTCAGTATATGTTTCATCCCCATCAAGATGATATTGCAGAGCGTGGCTGTATGGGTTTTTTTGATGTTTTGCCTGTTTAGGGGGTGGGTTGTCAAACTCGATGGAGGAGATAGGCTAGCTATTGACATTAATCATCAAATAGATCTATCCTCTCCAGATGAGCTTTTCTTGAAATTAATTCTTAATTATAATGACAAAGCAACTAAAATCTGTAGAACTGTTCTTAGCGATCGGTTTAGTGACAACTATGGGTGCAAGCAGTGGGGCAACTGTGTATCACCAAAGTCAAGACCAAGAATCTGTTTCAACCCTGGAAACGATTAAGATGGCAAGCGAACAGGGCCATGGACATAGTAAGCAAGGGGGTGAAGCGGGTGAAGGAGGGGCGAGTTCAGGCGATCCAGATGTGGATTATATGACTGCTCTAGCTCTGATGCAAGGCCATCTGATCGTAGCGGAAGAATTGATCGAAGCAGGGGAATACGATCAGGCAGAGCCACATATCGGACATCCAGTAGAAGAACTCTATGGTGATGTAGAGGAACAATTGGCCGATCGCAATGTACCCCAATTTGATACGACCCTAAATGAACTTCATGATTTAGTTAAATTCGATCCTCAGAGTGCCCGACTCAGAACTCGGTTCCAAACCTCTGTAAGGGCCATTGATGGAGCAATGATGGCAGTCCCTAAAGATTTAAGAGAGTCTCCAGAGTTTGTATTGGAAGTCATTGGTAGAGTGCTGGAAACAGCAGCAGCCGAATATGAAGCGGCGATCGCCAATAACCGATTTGTAGAAATTATAGAATATCAAGATTCTAGAGGGTTTGTTATTTATGCCAATGAGCTTTATGCAACCATTGCTGATACGATGAAGCGATCTCGTCCTGATGACCACCAAGTTATTCTAGAGAGCTTACAAGAACTTCAGACCATTTGGCCTTCCGTTAATCCTCCCAATACTCCTTTAGCAGAACCGAGTAAAGTATTCAGCTTAGTTTTTCTCATTGGAGATCATAGTTAATACTTAATTCTTGGTTCGACTAACGACTGTATCTGGCTTTCCGGCCGTTTTCGGCTGTCGCTGACCTGAAACGGCCTTACAATTATGTCTTGTTGTTATTTGAATGACTATACTTGGCCATCTATGATTGTTCGTATTCCTAATGTATTGACAGAGGAAGAACTTCAACATCTGACAACGTACTTCGCTGAAGCCGAATTTGTAGAGGGAAAACTCACTGCTGGATGGCATACTCAGCAAGTCAAGCACAATCAACAATTACCGCATCATCGAAAGACTAAAAATTTATCTTCTCTGATCTCTAAAGCACTGGAAAGAAATCAACTCTTTCAAGTTCTCGCTCGCCCTAAAGTAGTTCATTCCATCTTATTGAGTCGCTATAGGGAAGGAATGTCTTATGGACGACATGTTGATAATGCCTTGATGGGTGGCTCAAACTTTCTGCGCTCGGATCTCTCGTTTACTGTTTTCCTGAGCGATCCCAATAGTTATACTGGGGGTGAATTGGTGATTGAGCAAGCAGATGATGAGAAAGGCTACAAGTTAGAGGCGGGTAGTGCTATTGTCTATCCGTCCACCACGCTGCATCGAGTCGAGTCAGTTCTCACGGGCGAGCGTCTCGTTGCGGTTGGGTGGGTTCAAAGCGTGATTCGCGATCGCGATCAGCGGGAAATTTTGTTTGACTTAGAAACAGTAAAACGCTCGTTATATGCTCGGGAGGGTAAAACGAGCGAATTCGATCTGATTACCAAAAGTGTGGCTAATTTGCTCAGAAAATGGGCAGAGTGAGTCAGTATGACGCTACAGACTGGGTAATAGGTCAACCCTTTTCCCTTAAACATCCCCTTTTTTCTAAAAGAAGTCTCCTCAACTGTCCATTAAAGTGTTATGCTGAATTTAGACCCGGACTTATGCGATTACAACGCTCAAACCTTGTCAGGACCGGAAGGTAGCAGCAATACGAGATGCTTGTAATAGGCGTAAACTCCGGGTCGCCCTGTGTCAGAACGAGGATTCAGAGATGCCAGGTTTAGGAGATTTCGTCAAGAAAGCATTCTATATGGGAGTTGGGGTGGCATCCTATGCAGGGGAAAAGGCTGGAAGTGCGATCGCCGATCTGCGCCCTCAAGCCCAAAAGTTAGCCAATGAAATGGTAGAGCGCGGAGAAATTACGGCTGAAGAAGCCAAGCGCATGGTCGAAGAAATTGTCAATCGCGCTCAACAACAAGTCAATCAGCAAGCAACCGAAACCCATTCAGTAGAAACGCTCAAAGAACCTCGTCGGATCGAAATTGTAGATGATGAGGAGCCAGAACCTTCCACAGATGACGAGCAAGTTAACGAATTGCGCGATCAAGTCAATCAACTCAAAGAAGAACTGAAGCGCCTTCAAAAAGATTAAGTGAAGTTATGGAAGATTGGGAAAAAGAGTGGCAGAACCTCTGTGAGAGCTTTACGACTGGAGTTGAAGAGTTTTTTCGGGAAGTTGAGGAAGAGCTAGGAGAGTGGGTTGGCGAGATGGCGGAAATCACCGTCGAGATTGCTGAAACTCTCGATGAGCTGCTCTTTCGAGATCTAGAAGCTTATTTCAATGAATGGTTAGAACCCAGTGAGGACTCCCCATTAGAGTCTAGGGAAGAGGAGCCATATTACAATCCTTTTGGGGATCTAGAGCAATTTCCTATAAACCCCGAACATCAAGCTTGCGTGGGATGTCGTCATTACCACGGACAAGTTTATGGGGGTAATCTGTTGGTTTGTGGGATGCATCCTTACGGACCAGAAGATACTTCTTGTCGAGACTGGGAAGGAATGGACGGAAGCTGAAGGAGTTACTTGAATGGGATACCAAGTTTCCTCTCCCTATTCCTCCCATACTCTCTACTATCAAGCCTCCTTGTCACCTCATGATATAGCGCTTCGTGCTAGGGAATAGCTTGTATTGCTTAGGGGCTAAGGCTTCAAGCTATAGCAGTGAAAGAGTTGATTAGGACAGTGAGGTTATGGTTTGAGGCAATAGGCACGAATAGCAATAGAAAATGTCCTAACTCTCCCTTTCTCTGCTATATTATTCAGGGTTAACAATTGATCCAAAGAATAAAGGCGTTTGGGTTTCGTGGTCGTAAATAGCGCAGAAAAACGGGCGATCAACAACCATTTCAAATGGATTAGATGGTGGACGAATAGAAGTAGCAACAATACCGACGGAGGTAACCGCAGCCGCTTCTGTTCCCTTTTCGTTCACTTCGACAAAGGTTTTATGTTTGACTTGATCGATTTTGGCAGAAATATCACTGATTTTGGAAAAATCAGCCTGTTGACTGAACGCCAGATCCATACCTAATGCAGATAACACAGGTTTGAGTTCTACACCATATTCCAGTTGAAATTTAGGTAGGGTAATCGAACCTTCATGATCTTGAAATTGACCGAGCCAAGTTTGCCAGGTGCTACCGTTGAGTTGGGCATAAAATTGGGATAAGTTTTGCTCAGGTTGAGGCAAGAATACGTAGAGGCTAAATCGCCCGTCACCATAAGGTAAGCGAATGGCTTGAAATTGCTCATTTTCTAGATAATCATAACTCCCCGTTTGAAACATCATAGGATGTTGTTTTTCTTGTCCGTTGAGGAGATAAAAAGGACGCTCTTGGGTGAGAGTTGGGTTAAATTCATTTTGCCATTGTCCCTTAAAATAGGTGGCATTGATGAGGAATAGGAGATCGTCAGGATTAATCTGATCGACAATTTGGGGGATTTTACCTTTAGTTTGCCGTTTCACCCAATTATTGATGTGCTTAGGAGTAGCAGGATCGGTAAAATCTAGCGATCGCACCTTGGCATCGTAATAGGTTGTCGTTTGTTGTAGAAAATCCGACTTAAAGTTCACATCATTTCTACCCCATAGAGAATTAGCTATGCTCAGTTCAATAGACTTATCCGTATTTTCTAGACGCTGCTTGAGCGTTGCATAGGCTTGATTAATGTCACTTAAACTCATGCCTTGTAGCTCTAAGGCATTCGCCATAGCCGTTTGAGTGTCTCCGGATGCCCCATTGTATGTCATGGTAAGGGCGATCGCCACACTCGAAGGCGAAATAAAGATATTTTGAGTTTCTTCTTGTGCTAATAATTGCTGCCATAGCTTAAAGCTAAAGCGGGTATGAGCATCAGTCAATTGGGGATTCACACCAGCATTGGTTTCAGAGATAATGGGAGATGAGGCGATCGCTCCTGGAGTAGTAGGGCGAAAACATCCCCATAACCCCAAGAGGACTAAACCCGTTGTCATCAGCATACCGAGCTTTTTCAGAGTGAGTACAGTCATGATTAGCGCTCCAGCATAAGGGGTCTATACTTCTCAGCATGTCACAAGGGGTTTCTGATTCCTGAAGTGTTACCCTTTCTGTAACCAATGGAGGTTGAAGCCATCATACAGTGCTTGGCGGCGATCGGAGGATAGGGAACGCAAACAACAGACTTGCCTATGGCCTAATAACAGTAGAAACTGTTCTCACTCAATTCAACAAAATCTTGTTAATGATACCACTCGTAGAAGTAGCCACTTCAATCTGAATCAGTTCTAGACGACAACCACAAGCTCTAACGGCTGGCATTTCCGGTAAAGTGTCTGGTGTATAGTCTCCTCCTTTAGCATAAATATCAGGTTTTAGTGTTTCAATTAAGGGAATAGCCGTTAAAGAGTCAAAAATGACCACCCCATCAACCGGTTTGAAGCCCATCACCAGTTCTGCTCGTTGAGATTCAGGTACAATGGGGCGATTAGGCTTGAGGTTGCCCACAGAGCGATCGCTATTAATGCCGACGATGAGCGATCGCCCAAACGACTTTGCCTGTTGTAAATACCGTAAATGACCAATATGAAGCAAGTCAAAGCAGCCATTGGTTAGAACCAAGGGCCGCCAATTTTGTGGAGAGGCTGTAATTTGGGTTTCTAATTGCTCAAGGGTAAATATCATAAGACCCATCATCAAAGATTAACACTGAGCTTTATCGCCGAAAACCGTACTCAAGGGTAAAAAACTGAGGATTTAAATCAGCTAAAGCAGGTCTAAGTTTTGCCAACTCTTCTTCTGGACCATGAACTTCTAAACGAGTCAGATCGGCGAGTGTTAAGGCTTCTTTAAGTAACGCATCTACATTACCTAAATGGGCAATTACTCCTTCTGCATCCACATATCCTTCACGACAATGGCTTTGATCTCCATCAAAGGTAAATCCATAGTAGAGGCACTTAAATTCCTGGGCCGTTTTTTCTACAAATCGTTCACAGAGTTCCTTAAACTGATCGAGTTTCCCACTATGAACTTTGAAATAGGGCACAAGTGTGCAGCATGTGTCTTGAGTTGCCATACGTCCCTCTCAATTTATCGTCTCAACCACCAGTGTAAACCCCAGCCGATCGCAAAGCCTAATCCCCCAAACCGCACCGCTTGCCAAAAGGGTTCTTTGACTGTTAACCAGGACAGGAGGCGACTTTCTAGCTCTACTTCTAAGGTTGCCAGTTGTTCTTTAATGTGTTTAAGTTCCGTTTGCAGTTGGCCTAACCGGTGCTGAAGATCCTGTTTTTGCTGCTGTCCTTCTTTGACTTGGGTATACCGTTGTTTGAGACTTGATAGGCTCTCTTCTAAGTCCATCAAGCTCTGTTCCCAGTCAGTTTGGGGATCGGTTTCAGAGGGAGGGGAGCGATCGTCGGACATGGGAGAAGGCTTTCAGAGGAAGACAGGGGGACACAGAGAATGGGATGATTTTTGGAATTTAGGACTATTCCGTTACAATCAAGAACAACGGTATTCTATCAAGGTTATCTGCTCCAATGTCTAATTTTTCCAGTACACAGACCCCGATCGCCGATCGCCTCTCAGATCTGACGACTCTAGAGATTGCACAAGTATTAGCTCAACGGTTGGCCATTTCCTCGGCAGATTGGCATAAGCTCAAATCTAATCGTACCGCGAGGGCCCAGGAACAGGCGATCGCTGCTCTAATTTTCCTGTTAAAAAACCAAAAAGAAGAAGCACTTCCCCGACTGCAACAAGCTACCGGTTGGCTCGATCGCTCTATTAGCGCTCCTCCTTGTCCCGATCATCGCTAAAGCTTGGACTATCTCCAACTTTTGCACAGTCGCAGTTCTCGATCTTCCGGAGACCAATGGACTTGATCGAAAATTTGGTGCAGAATAAACAAACCGCGCCCACATTCGGACTCATGCTCAGGAAGCCCAGCCGAGTCAATGGGAATACAGGAACAGTTCTCCCTGCTTTGGCTATCCGTGCTTTGGCATCCTTGATCTGAAATCACCCACCAGTGATGGCCTTCGGATACCGAAAACCTCACAGAAACTTGCTTACCCGGATCGAGATTATTACCATGTTTAGCCGCATTTACCAGGGCTTCTTGTAGTCCGAGTCTAACCTGTTCTTGCCAGTCGAGAGGCACATGGGAAGGGATGTGAGTGAGGAGTAGATCGAGTACAGGACACAGGTACAACGTAGACGCGAAACTAATGGTATTCCATTGCCGGCGCACGGGACGAGGTGAAATAGCAATCACAACTTCAAATCCTTAATCATTACAAAGGGACAGTATCTGAGCGGAGCAAATAGCATGGTTTTGAAAGTCAGATGACCTGAGTGTAAATGGCGATCGCGTTAACCTAATTTTGATGATTCATAAGAAATTAAAAGCTTTTCCTCGATGAAAATAATGGGTTGACGGTTCAATTGGTGAGGCTTTGATTCATATTTTAGTTCTCCGTTCGCATCACCTAGATTGGGAGGGATTGGGGGTTAGCAATTGCTCCAGAAAGGATAAATTAAAGCTCTTCTATTGTTTAATTATATCAAAACCGCTTCAAAAAGACATCCGTGTAGCAGATATATCCAATGCGATCAAAGAATCTATAACCGAATTTCATGACCCGTTATACTATAATTAAGGATCTTTTCCTTGCTTCATTTTGGCAACACAAGTGGTTATTCAGGACAAGAAAGTTCTCAATATTACTTTGAATCCTACATTTTATCGGGCCAGCGAACCTCATGATTTCATCCACCCTTCTTCCTCCTTCCGTCAATCTTGAGTCAGTTAGATTAGAAATCCGCGCCCTACAGCCTGAACTGGTCCAATGGCGAAGGCAAATTCATCAATGTCCTGAGCTGGGTTTTGAAGAATATTTGACCTCAGCTTTTGTGTCCAAACTGCTGACCCGATGGGGGATTGAACATCAAACCGGGATTGCCGGGACTGGTATCGTCGCCACCCTTACCGGCCAAACCCCTGGCCCTGTTTTAGCGATTCGCGCTGATATGGATGCTTTACCGATTAACGAACTCAATCGAGTCCCGTATCGATCGCAGCATGAGGGTAAAATGCACGCCTGCGGCCATGACGGTCATACGGCGATTGCCCTGGGAACCGCCCACTATTTAGCCAAACACCGGCAAAACTTTTCCGGAACCATAAAAATCATTTTCCAGCCCGCAGAGGAAGGACCAGGGGGTGCTAAACCGATGATTGAAGCCGGGGTGCTAAAAAAACCTGATGTCGATGCCCTCATCGGTCTGCACCTGTGGAATGTCCTACCCATGGGTAAAGTTGCCTTTCGCAGCGGCCCATTTATGGCAGCCGTAGAATCGTTTAAACTCTTGATTATGGGCAAAGGCGGCCATGGAGCCATGCCCCATCAAACCATAGATTCAGTCATGGTCAGTGCTCAAATTGTCAATACGCTCCAGACGATTGTCTCCCGCAACGTCAACCCCTTGCAATCGGCTGTCGTTACTATTGGAGAACTCCATGCAGGAACTCGCCATAACGTCATTGCAGATACGGCTAAACTGAGCGGAACGGTTCGCTATTTTGATCCCCAATTCCAAGGTTATCTACAAGAGCGGATTGAACAAACAATAGCTGGAATCTGCCAGATCCATGGTGCAACCTACGATCTCAACTACTGGCAGCAATATCCAGCCGTCATTAATGATCGCCGCATGTCCGATTTTGTCTATTCTGTGGCCCAAGAAGTCGTAGAAACCTCCAATGAACTCCTGCCCGACTATCAAACCTTAGCGGCTGAAGATGTCTCTTTCTTCCTGCAACAAGTTCCTGGATGCTACTTCTTCCTGGGATCGGCCAACCCAGAGCGAGATCTTGCCTATCCCCATCACCATCCCCGGTTTGACTTTGACGAGATTGTATTACAGATGGGCGTAGAACTCTTTGTGCGCTGTGCTGAGGAGTTTGGCCGGCGTTATCCGCTCTAGTGGAACGTCAGTTTTGCTTAAGGGCATTTGGCGGCTGATTTGACGAAGGAATACGAATTACAGCCATTAGCCCGTGCCCAATTTCCTCAATCTAGAGTCACCGAATAGTTTTGAGTGAGCGTATTCAGACGGTTCCCTATGCTACGCATAAACTCAATTGCTTTGTCTGGATTATTTCGGAGGTGAGCCAAGAATGCTGATTTTGGCAGCGCCATAATGCGAACTTTGGTCTTGGCAACAACATCAGCCGATCGCGTCGTATCCGTGAATAATGCAAGCTCTCCAAACACATCTCCCTCAGACATATCATAAATTACTTTTTCTGTCCCTGGAAAGCGGATAGAAACTGTCCCAGATACAATCACAAATGCTTGATCACCCACATCCCCAGCATAGATAATGTATTCCCCCTCATCATAGGTAAGGTACTCATAAGAATTGATGAAGTTATACATCTGATTTTGATGCGCAAAGTTCATAAAGAAGTCTTTCACATCATTGATATCTAAAAGAACAGGGAGGATTGGCAAACCTGAATGTGCATCTATTCTCTCATCGCTCATTGCCTTAAAACCCACTCGTTTGATGAGATTTGCAATATCTGGATTGATGGGTGCAACAATGTGAGTAATGTCAACCTGAGTTTCGGTTAAGGTGATTGTTCGGACAGTTTTATGGAAGGATGATTCTCGCGATCGCCAGAATCATCCTTTCAGCTTATCCAGAACTCAGGTTTGAGTAGTAGTTCGCCCATCGTTTTGGGTTCTTGGAGTCGCGTCCTACAACTCTGCCAAATCGTTATTGAGCAGCGCGTGACCCATGCCAAAGTTGGCAAATGCTGCCACAAAATCCACAGCGCTCAGGGCAATCGCCCCTTTGGGGCCTGCAAGTCTCATGGGACACAAGAGGTTAGGTAGCCAGGAGACCACCTCATTGGCGATTTCTAAGCCGGGCTTGTCGGCTTTCGGGATCGTCGCTAAATACCGGGAGGCTAACCCAGCATCCACAACTGAGCAGGCAAAGGTGAACCCGATGGTGCCTGCGTCGGCTCGCCTCATCCGCTGAAGTTTGACCTCTTTGTTCCCGGCAAGTTTCGCAGCTCCCTTAGCCATAAAGACGACGGTATCGAGCCAATACAAAGCACTGCGCCAGCCCCACATCACCCGCTCCCAGTACTCCTGTTCATTTTCGGTTTTGGAGACCTTGTGGGCCAGTAGGTTATAGGGTCGTCCTCCCGGAAAATCGGGCGAGGAGGGGAAACTGGCTAACCAGCTATAGCCACTCAACACCAGGCTCACCACCTCGAAGCCAAAACCAGCCGTTTGCTCATTGGGCTTATCAGCAGCACCTTCAGGGGTGGCATCTAGGACAGCGGTAATCAGACCGTTGATCACATCGGCAAAGAGTCCGGTGGTGCCCCAGTGCTGAATCGATTTTCGTCGTGCTGAATTCGTTTCCCGAATACTGATCTGAGGTTCAGCAACGGCCTGAGCGATCGCATCCTCACCGACAGCATTCACGCTCCGCAAGGCGGCCACAGGGGGCGCGATCGCCTGAGCAGTTGCTGGGGAGGTGAAATCTAGTGGCGGCTCATTTTTGAAGGGGGCTTCCCCAAACACCAGCTTAGAAACCACCGTTGTGGGAATCGCCAGCAGCAAGCTCGCCAGATTCAGCGCTGTCAGCTTACCAGCCCCAATTAGCTTGAATAGGTCAGAGATAAAGGGAATCTTGATTTCGGCATTGAGCAGATTTTTGAGCTGTTTCACCGCCTCGGCGATCGCATCCAAAAAGCCCAACACTAAGTTTTTAACCGCATCCAACATCTGGATAACGACATCCCGGAGAGTTTCCACCAGAACAATCACAGCTAACTGCGGTTTTAGCGGGTTAGAAATCAATGCTGCAATGGCTTCACCAAGCCCTTCAAAACCTCGCAAGACAGCTCCAGTCGTATCTTCAAAGGCCTCCGTAAAATGGAACAGGAAATTGCCTAATTGAGAATCTTCGTTCAACTGTGCGCTTAACTTCGGTGCAGGTTCAGCATCGTCTTGTTTAGAGCCGCCCAGCAGCTTGGAGAAAAACCATTCGACCACTTCTGGCAGCTCAAAGTCAGACTTTTGCACCTCCGAAGGGTCGCCACCCAAGGTTTCCACCAACTGGTTTAACCCTTCTTCGACCGTATCTTGCAGATCCTCCACGAAGTTCGAGACGGGGACTTTGAGAGCATCCACTTGTTGGGCAGCAAAGTCAAAGCCATCATTGATCGCTTTCACCAAATACTTTTGCGTTTCCAGGATATCTTCCCAGTCAAACAAGAACTGTAGAAACTCAATGAACTGTTTGATCGATTCCACCACCGTTTCGACCACCCCTTCCACAAAGTCAACCACCTTTTCAACCGTGTCCACCACAAAATCAATAACCCCCTCAACGGTTTTGACAATCACATGAACAACATCTTTAACCTTGCCAATGACAACTGATGCGGCGTTTTTGATAGCATCTCTAAGTCTTCTGAAGGGGCGGCCAATCCTCAGAGACAAAAACTTGACAGGGAACGGACTGATTACACCACTAGACTCTGGAGTGCCAGCTTCTGGACTTTCCTCTGCTTCAGCAGGTGTGGCTTGAGCCAGCAGTTGTTGCCATTCGTCTGAGCTGACCTGTCTTTCTGTGATCAGAGGTTTGGCAACCACCGATTGTTTTCCGTCAGCTCGCAGCGCTGCTGTATTGCCCCCAGTAGCGCCCAGGGTTAGCTCCCATGGCTTGTCGATAGTTGCACCAGAGACAACTCGATTAGCTGACTGAACGCGGTTTTTAGCCGTGGGGGTATCCTCACCGTAAGCCACTGTTGCCATTACCCGTTTGATGGTATTTTGGGCGCTGGCAACCTCCGCTTGGGTATGGGCATTGCGATCCACAATTAAGTTGCCTTTGGCATCTTTGGCATTCCACAGTGCGCCATCTTCGAGTTCAGCAATTTGCTGGTGAGCCTCTCGGTTAGGGAAAATCACCACCTGCTCATTGAGAGCCATTTCGCTGGTGCGAATCTTTAGACCCGGAGTGTCAATGCCATCAGCCTCAGAAGTAATCATGATGAAACTGAGTTCATTGGGGCTGAGGGTCACCGATCGCTCTTCGTCAATGTTGTAAGTAGTACCTTCAACTTCGATTTGGGTCAGATCTGTGGCAGAAACTTCGATCTCACCAGCACCAGGCTTAAACCGTAGCGTAGTGCGATAGGCTGAAAATTCCACTAGGTTGTCCCCCACCATGCGATAGTCCTGGCTCAGTTTGGTGGTGTAAGAGCTAAACACATTCTCTGGCTCGATGGTTCTAAAGATTTTGACCGAGGAAAGAGCATCGTTGCCGATCTGACTCTCTCCAAGCCAAGGCACATTTTTGAGAATATCTTCGATTTCTTCTTCCCGTTTATCTTCTGCAACCTGATAGTTGGAATGTTTAAATAAGGTCGCTCCTGTATCAGGGCCTAAGCGAATGGACGAAACCTGATCGTTTAGTCCTTGAAAGTCTACCAAGCGTTTATGTTCGCCAGAAGCAACCTTCGCACTATCGGACAAAATCCAAGTTTTGCCGTGGTAGGCCGCATGTTCATACAGAGCCACTTCCCCCGGTGCGAGTTCGCCCACCTGGCCTTCATTGTCCGCAAACTTGACCGCACGTACAAAAACGGCACGATTTTCTTTTTGTTGAGTCCAGCGAAAGGTATTGCCCCCAATAAGTTCTAACCATTCGTTCTTGGCTTGGTCGATCAACGAAAACTCACCGGGGAGACTATCTGAATCATCCACCAACAGACTAGCCGGAGCCTCCACCGCAGATAGAGTGAAAAGGGCATTTGCCTGATCGGAACCGGGAATTAACTGTAGCCGATCCTGTTGTAGATTGTAGTGAAATTTGAAAAGCCCGTTTGATCCCTGCTTGGACGTGGTGACCAGACGAGTCTTGCCCAGGCTTAAGAACCGACCATTCGGCGCTTTAATAATCCACTTTCCGGTAAAGGGTTCGCCAACGGTTGACCAAATCCGAATCGACTTTGGAAAGTTCCTGAGCCGTGAGTGACGGATATCAGGCAGGTCGGCATAGCACTTTTGAGCCGTGCCCTTAAAGTCGTTTTGCTGATAGAGAGTAACGCCAGTATTGTTACCAACCCGCAACTGCTTAAAGCTACTGGAAAAGTGGGAGAGATCGTCAACATTTTGGCTGAGAATCACGGCAGCATTGTCGCTGGCCACCAGTTCGATTTCCCCCTGCCGTAGGGACGGATTGACGGGGGGAATCAGGGCTTGGATCTCGGCATCGCTGAGGGCAGTATGGTAGATACGCAGGTCTTCGTATTGGGCGGCTGGGGTATGGCGTGTGTGATGACCGAGTTTAATCTCTACTTTACTGGTAATGTTGGCTACCCCTGTTTTTGATGTACCTGTTTTGACCAGGGAACCATCGAAGTATATTTTCAAAGTTTTTCCCTGGCGCACAAGGGCGACATGATGCCATTTCTTATCTACTAGGTTGGGTAACTGCTCAGTTTTTGCACACGCATAGTTTTTACCTTTACTATTTTCATCGACTTCAAAGGTGAGATTTTTTCCCTGGTGCTGAAGGCATAATGAAAACCAGTTACCGTGACCGCCGACATTGCGATTGCCGATAATATCGGTATCATTCTGTTTAAAGACATTCAAAATCTTGATGCCAAAGGCTATGGTAAAATCTCTCGTGCCGAATCGCTCGGTCATACCATGAAGAGTCATCCGCGAATCGAGGGCACTGAGTTTAACGCCATGGCCAATGCGACCGTGGCCCTCAAAAGAAACTTTGTGGAAGCGACTTTCAACACCGCCGATAGTGTCTTTGGCAATGAACCCTTCTCGTTCATTAAACTGCCAGTGATAGTTGGGTTGAATTGCCATGGGATTTCACCTGTTACTGACTAGAGACACCTCCATTCTGATTGTTTTCTATGCCCAAATGTATGTTGCTGGTCACGGTGATAGGTAATCTAGGACACAGACAAAGAATTCCCTCACCATCATTGCTCAATGCTATTAAACTAAGTAAGATAAAGCAAAAATACGTGCAAAACAGGACATCGTTTTAAAGTTTTGTAATTGTAGGGAAATGGAGTTAAGTTGAAACATTGCCGAGAAGGGTTCATCAAAATTTTGCGTCTGAAACCCCGTCCTTAAAAAGTCTAAACTTTAAAAGTTTTAACCCTAGAATCAAACTTAAATTGTGAGATTTAGGAATCACTGTGGCTTCAGCCTGGTGAGAATGTCAATTTCGGCAAAGTACACTGGAGTGACTTCTTGAGCAATCGTCTGTAGAGCAGTCGTTGCTAAGGGCCCTTTTGCCCACAACTCGACTCGTCTTTGGTCGCCCTGATAGCTCAGATCCAAAATCAACACCTCTGGCGGAGAATAGGGCAACTTCTCCGCCCACTCAATGGCGACAATACCCAGAGGGACTTCTACACCTTCCCAATATAACTCTGGATTCAGGCTAGGCACTTGGGCGGGACTGAGGCGATAGAGATCGAAATGGTAGAGGGGTACTCTGCCATCAAGATATTCATTAATTAAGGTAAACGTGGGACTGTCAATGAGATCCTCAATACCCAGTCCCTTACCGAGTCCCTGAATTAACGTAGTTTTCCCCGTACCCAAATCCCCATTGAGAAGGACGACACTTCCGGGGGCTAAAATTTGACCGAGTTTGATCCCCAATTCTTCGGTGGCTTGAGCATCAGGCAGGTCAAGAGAAAGATGCATAGTTGAACGTTAATCTCCGCTAGGCAATAGGTAATAGGCACGAATGGCAATAGGGGAAACCCAGTTGCTATATTTAACGACGACGCTGTTGCAGTTGTCGATAAACTTCCTTCAAAGGGACACCATGATAGGCAAGGGCGACCAAGGTGTGATAAAACAAATCGGCTACTTCTGAGGCAATGGACTCTGGATTATCATCCTTACAGGCCATCACCACTTCTGCTGTTTCCTCACCCACTTTCTTGAGGATTTTATTGTCTCCATCGGCCAATAATTTACAAGTATAGGATTCTGGGGTAGGACGATCGCGGCGATCGCAAATTACCTCATACACTTGAGAGAGCATATCCGCAGGGGGAGCAGTAATAGTTCCTTCCACCTGATGAAAACAACTGCGCTCTCCGGTATGACAAGCAATATCACCAATTTGCTCGACTCCAATTAACAAAGCATCGCTATCACAATCATAACGAAGCGATCGCACCTTCTGGAGATGACCCGATGTTTCCCCCTTATGCCACAACTGGGAACGGGAACGACTCCAAAACCAAGTTTCTCCCGTCTCCAAGGTTTTGTGTAGCGATTCTTGATTCATCCAAGCCATCATCAGCACCGTACCATCAAGATCGTCTTGAACAATGGCAGGAACCAAACCTTGATCATTATATTTAATGCGATCAATCGGGATCGCCTGGGAAGGAAAAGACTCAACAGACATAAAACTTAATCAATTACCCCAACAAACAACAGATCGCTTGCAGTAGCTCTAAAACCCTTGTAAGCATCCTTACCCAATCTTACCCCTTCTCTAACGGAGGAAGTGATGTAAGGAGCTAAGTTTTAGTGTAATCTAGCCCTTATTGCTAAAAAACACTTGAGCATTTAGCCCAAAATTATCCGTATTTTCGCGCCTGGAGATTACCTTGACTGCAACACCACTAAACACCACCAAATCTCAAGAAATCTTTACTGCCGCCCAAACCCTGATGCCTGGAGGGGTTAGCTCTCCCGTGCGGGCGTTCAAATCTGTGGGCGGCCAACCCATTGTTTTCGACCGTGTAAAGGGAGCCTATATCTGGGATGTCGATGGCAACCAATATATTGATTATGTAGGCACTTGGGGCCCCGCTATTTGCGGTCATGCTCATCCAGATGTAATTCAAGCGCTGCACGAATCCCTAGACAAAGGAACCAGCTTTGGCGCTCCCTGTGCCCAAGAAAATATCCTCGCGGACATGGTGATTAACGCCGTTCCCAGCATTGAAATGGTTCGGTTTGTCAACTCTGGAACTGAAGCCTGTATGTCCGTCCTGCGACTGATGCGAGCCTTTACCGGACGGGAAAAAATTATCAAATTTGAAGGCTGCTACCATGGCCACGCCGATATGTTCCTGGTTAAAGCCGGTTCTGGGGTAGCAACCCTAGGCTTACCGGACTCTCCAGGAGTTCCTAAATCCACTACCACCAATACCCTCACCGCCCCCTACAATGACCTAGAAGCGGTGAAAAAACTATTTAATGACAATCCTGACGAAATTGCTGGAGTCATCCTAGAACCCGTCGTAGGTAACTCTGGCTTTATTCCCCCAGATGCGGGATTTTTAGAAGGATTGCGCCTGCTCACTCAAGACCATGGTGCTTTATTGGTTTTTGATGAAGTGATGACGGGATTTCGGATTTCCTATGGTGGAGCGCAAGCCAAATTTGGCGTAACGCCTGATTTAACAACCTTGGGTAAGGTCATTGGTGGCGGATTACCGGTTGGAGCTTATGGTGGTAGTAAGGAGATTATGTCCCTGGTTGCTCCGGCTGGCCCCATGTATCAAGCGGGAACTCTATCAGGTAATCCTCTGGCAATGACGGCTGGGATTAAAACCTTAGACATCTTGAATAAGGAGGGCCAGTATGATGTTTTGGAGAAGATTACTAAAAAACTGATTGATGGCTTGCTCGCTATTGCCAAAGAAACTGGCCATGAGGCTTGCGGTGGTTCTATTAGTGCCATGTTTGGCTTCTTCTTTACAGCCGGCCCTGTCCATAATTTTAGTGATGCGAAACAGTCAGATACTGCTAAGTTTGGCCACTTCCATCGGGGAATGTTAGAAAGGGGAATTTATTTAGCGCCTTCTCAGTTTGAGGCTGGGTTTACCTCTTTGGCTCATACAGAGGCAGATATTGATAAGACTCTAGCAGCAGCTCGGGAAGTGATGAGTTCTCTTTAGGTTTTGCCATTGATCTCCTTTTGTCAGTCAATGGGTAGTGGAGTGTCTCAGCTAAAATAGCGGATTAGAAAAATCGGTTCGTTGTTGCGCTTTAGCGCTAGAATGTTCAAAGCGCTAAAGCGCAACAACATCCCTCCTTTAGCCAGTGTCCTTACGCTTTTTTTCTGTCCTCAGCAATACGCCTCGACTGTTGCGCTTAGTGTGGTCTGCGAGTCCCCGGTGGCTACTCTTGTCTTTGCTGACCACCCTGAGCGCTTCAGTATTACCTGCGATCCAGCTTTATATTGGTAAGCTGATTATCGATCGCATCCTGAATGCCATTGGACTCCCGAGTTCTGAGTGGTCTCCCATCTTTATCTTGGTGTTTACGGTCTTTTTGCTGCATCTGTTGAGTGATAGCCTCAAGTCATTATCGACTTATACTGCTCAAATTTTAGGCGATCGTTTTAATCTCTATGCCAGTCAACTGCTGCTTAAACAGGCAGTTTACTTGGATTTAGCCCATTACGAACTGCCCGAATTTTACGATTTGTTAAGCCGGGCCCAACAAAGCGGTAGCACTTATCCCGTTCGTGCCCTAACCTACTTCACCACCTTTGTCGGCCAAGGCCTGAAATTATTTGCCCTATTGGGCCTAATTATTAGCTTTAGTCCCCTGGCAACGGTTATATTGCTGCTCAGTGCCCTACCTGCATTTATGATTAGTGTCCAATTTTCAGGTCGGCGCTTTAGAGTCCTCCGCAAACAAACTCAGAGTGGTCGATTTGCCGATTATTTACAGCAAGTTTTAACCCATCAAGATTTTGTCAAAGAAATTCGTCTGTTTAATTTGAGCGATCACCTATTAAAGAAATGGCGAGAAATTCGCTGGAAATTCAATGCAGAAATAGAAGAAATGTCTCGCCAGCAAGTTGTTGCCTTGCTCAGTTCAACTCTGATTTCTAAACTGGGATTTTATTTGACCTATTTTTGGATTGTTGCGGCAACCCTGAGTGGTGAAATTACGATTGGTTCTTTGACGATGTATTCGGGGGCATTTCGTCAATCTCAAACGGCGATCCAAGGACTGCTCGAAGAAATTGCGAAATTATATGAAGTGAATCTGCATGTCAGTCAGTTTTTTGATTTTTTAGCTCTTCAACCTTATGTAACTAATCCCGAAAATGCCCAACCCTTTCCTTCTCCTTTGCACCAAGGATTAACGTTTAAAAATGTCAGCTTCACCTACTCAGGCGCGAGCAAGCACACCTTAAAAAATATTAATTTATCCATTGCACCACAGGAAAGTATTGCTTTAGTCGGTATGAATGGAGCAGGGAAAACGACTTTACTCAAGCTGTTGACCCGGTTTTATGATGTCACATCTGGAGAGATTACGATTGATAATATTCCCATCACTCAATTAAATTTGAAGGAATTACGGCAGAATATTGGAGTGATTTTCCAAGACTTCGCTCGTTATCATTTGAGTGTCAGTGATAACATTGGGTTTGGTAATATTGACGAATATGATAATCGCGATCGCATTCGCAAAGCCGGGATTGATTCTGGGGCGGATAACGTGATTCAAGGATTAGACCATGGGTATGACAGCTTGTTAGGAAAAATCTTTCCAGGAGGAAGTGAATTATCGGGGGGACAATGGCAAAAAGTGGGGTTGGCACGGGCGTTTATGACTCCTGCACAAATCCTGATTTTAGATGAACCGACGGCTGCTTTAGATGCGATATCTGAATATGACCTCTTTCAGCGTTTCCGAAAATTGGCATCGGGTAAAATGACATTCTTGGTCAGTCATCGATTTTCTACTGTACGCATGGCCGATCGCATCATTGTCCTTGAGCAGGGGTCAATTCGAGAAATGGGTAGCCATGAGGAACTGATGGATTTGAATGGCATGTATGCCCAGATGTTTCGACTACAATCGTCTACCTATGAAATTTAGACGCGAGTGCAATCAATTCCTTAGCGTTGGAGGGTCAATCAGGTCTAACAATTTTGAGCCGCATTCTCTCTGAATGTTCTGCGAACTCAGGTTAAGATAGACAGAGCAAATTGAAGGCAACTATGAAAGGTAAAGGTTAACCTGATGAGGAAATCCCTATTTCAGGGGTCAGGAAGTTGGTTGTTTTTCCTCACCCTGATTGCTGTATTAATGGCCTGGAACTGGCGACTGGTATTGGCAACCGGTTTAGGGATGACGATGATGGTGGTTCTCTATCGGATGCAATCCTGGAACTGGGAATGGCGATGGGCCCAAATGCGACGCTGGGTAACTGGGCCGAATCGTCAGTTGGCATTCGCGGTTACGGGTGGTGGTGGGGTCACTTTAGTCACTTATATGGCGATCGCGGTCTGGATAGAGGCGGAAAATGGTTGGATAGCAGCCAGCCAAATTCTGGAAGGATTGGGCATCTTAGCCATTTTAGGACTGCTGGTGGGGCGATCGCTACTTTCCCAGTATAAGCAGCAAGAACTGGAGCTGGATCGGGTCTTGATGGATTTGACTCACCCCGAACCTCTACTACGGTTGTTGGCAGTGCGTCGGGTGAATCGGTTGCTCTATACTCGCTCTGGACAAAAAGAGTCGGAGATGATTTTTAATGCTCTGCGATTGATGCTCAGTCGCGAACAAGAACCGGTGGTGCGCGAGTCCCTTTTGCAGAGTCTGAAGGGAATGCAATCCCCTTTATCTATGGATCCCTCTGCTCGTCGCCCCCTGTCCATTCCCTTAAATCTAGAGTCTAAATCTTCACCGACCACACCCCCGTTAAAATATCCCCAGTCTCCTGAAATCCGTCGTCGCCAGTCTTTTTGACAGACGCTTCAACTGTTGTGGTCGAATCAAAAACCTATTCTAGGGATAGAAAACAAATGCGAATGGTAGCCGAATCGGACACACAATGGCTAGACTGAAACGATCCATTGGCCTAGGTTGCTCGGTACAATGAACAACGACTTCATCGTTGATAAACACTCCATGCGATCGCAGTATTCTCCCCGTCGAACCAAGATTGTTGCTACCATTGGCCCAGCTACCAGCAGTGCAGACGTGCTTCGCCAGTTAATTTTAGCGGGAGCAACGACCCTCAGACTGAACTTTTCCCACGGAACCCACGAGGATCATCAGCGCAATATCCGTCTGATCCGCCAAATCTCGTTTGAGCTGAATCGACCAGTGGGCATTTTACAAGATTTACAGGGCCCCAAGATCCGCTTGGGTAAATTCGAGCAAGGATCGGTGGTGCTGAAAAAAGGAGATCGCTTTACCTTAACGAGCGATCGCATCCTGGGCAAGCAAGATATTAGTTTTGTCAGCTACGATCGCCTGGCTGAAGAAGTACCTGTTGGCTCAACCATTCTCCTTGACGATGGTCGGGTAGAAATGAAAGTGGAAGAGATCGATCAAAAAACTGAACAACTCCACTGTCGCGTCACCGTTCCTGGAACCCTCTCCAATAACAAAGGGGTGAACTTTCCGGGGGTTTATCTCTCCGTAAAAGCGTTAACCGATAAAGACCGGGTCGATCTGGCCTTTGGTTTAGATCAAGGGGTAGACTGGATAGCGCTCTCCTTTGTCCGTAACCCCCAAGATGTTCTGGAAATTAAGGAAATTATCTCCAATGCGGGCAAACAAGTGCCGGTGATCGTCAAAATCGAAAAACATGAGGCGATCGAACAAATGGACCCAATTCTGAGCCTATCCGATGGCGTGATGGTGGCTCGTGGAGATCTGGGGGTAGAAGTCCCTGCCGAAGATGTACCCATGCTGCAAAAACGCCTGATTGCCACCGCTAACCGTCTCGGTATTCCCGTCATTACCGCAACCCAAATGCTCGATAGCATGGTTAACTCTCCCCGCGCCACCCGTGCAGAAATTTCCGATGTTGCCAACGCCATCTTAGATGGAACTGATGCGGTGATGCTCTCGAATGAAACTGCGGTGGGTAAATTTCCTGTGGAAGCTGTGGCTACGATGGCGCGCATTGCCCAACGGATCGAAAAGGAACCCCATACCCGCAACGCAGAGACCCAAGGTCGTCAGTCCATTCCCAGTGCCATTTCCAAAGGGGTCAGTCGGATTGCGGAACAGCTCAATGCAGCCGCCATTATGACTCTGACTAAAACTGGAGCAACAGCCCGTAATGTATCTAAATTCCGTCCCGAGCCTCCTATTTTAGCGATTACTCCGCAAGTTTCTGTGGCGCGGCGATTGCAGTTGGTTTGGGGAGTGGACACCCTCTTGGTGCTAGATTTACCTTCGATGAATCAGACCTTTCAAGCCGCCATTAATGCAGCCCAAGAGCAACATTTACTCCAGGAAGGGGATTTAGTTGTGATGACGGCGGGAACGTTAACTGGCGTTTCGGGTTCAACGGATTTGATTAAAGTCCAAATCGTTACGGCTGTTCTAGGTACAGGAACAGGTATTGGTCAAGGATTAGTTAGCGGTCGAGCTAGAATTGCCCAAAATGGGTTAGAGGCTACTCATTTTCATCCCGGTGATATCTTAGTTGCTCCAGAAACCGGAGCTGATTTTATTGAAGCAATTCGTAAAGCCGGGGGAATTATTGTGGAAATGGATAGTACCACTTGCCATGCCGCGATTATTGGTTTGCGCCTAGGTATTCCAGTTATTGTGGGCGTTGATCGAGCCACACAGGTCATCCGCGATGGAGAATTTGTGACCTTGGATATGGCACGAGGTTTGGTCTATTCTGGGTCATCGAGAATGTAAAAAATGTGTACAGTAGAGACAACGCACGCCTTGTCTCTACCATAGTATTGGGCGTTAGCGGGGCTTTCCGTAGGAGTTGCCTGAATTTACAGTTGGTGAGGGCGGGTTTACCTCATTAATTTGTTAGTGTCCTAGATATTGGCATAACCTGCCCCTACGAATTAATCAATAATTCCCCATTTCCCATTCCTACACTAATACTGAGTTTCACAATTTTTAAGAAATAATTATGACTCGTTTTGTCCACGACCAGTTTGCTAAAGAATATCTCCAAGAGTTGCTCAAACCTTTTGGAGAAGTGAAAATCAGTTTAGATGTGGTCTCAGAGGTTCGCGAAATAGATGTGTTTTTTATGCCATCTTCTCCGAATCCCGAAGGAATAGCTCAATTGGGACTATTGGCAACTCTAAGCCAAGTGCCAACGGTATTTGAACCTTTTCGGAATCCAGTTCAAGCAGAGGACATCCGCAGTTGTCTAGGGAAAACTTGGGATTTGGAGGCTCAACTGAGGCGTAAAGCGAACCGGGAAGAGACGGAATTTGGCGATCGCCAGATTCCCCAATTATGGATTTTATCTCCAACAGTTTCGGAAGACCTGTTAAGGAGCTTTGCGGCTTTCCCTGCACCGGAAAATTATCCCCCAGGGATCTATCCCTTGGCATCAGGGTTTAAAGCGGGAATTGTGGTGATTCATCAACTCGACAAGAGTCCAGAAACCTTGTGGTTAAGACTGTTGGGAAGGGGGAGAGTTCAAAAAGAGGCGATCGCAGAACTGAAAGCTTTGCCGGAAGTTCATCCTTTTAGAGGAAAGACGCTAGAATTGCTTTACGGGTTATTGACCCTATTAGAAAAACGTCAAGATTTAGATCGCGGCGATCGGGAGTTAATGATGGAACTAACAACCGTTTTTTTACAACGATTAGAAAGGGACGTAGAAGCAGCGACTCAACGAGGAGAGCGGATGATGGTAGAGAGCATGTTGCAAGTGAAGTTTGGGGAAATTGACGATCGCCTAGCCCAAATTATCGATCCTCTGATTGAGCGATCGCCTTTGGAGAGAACAGAAGCCATTATGAAGTTATCTCGGCAAGAGTTACTCGATCGCTTCGCGGGGAGTCGGGAGTAGGCAGTGGGGAGTCGGGAGTCGTTGCGATCGCCATGTAGGGGTGATCCATGAATCACCCCTACATTCAGTCGTAGGCTGGGTTTCCGCAATAATTTTTAATTGATATATCGATCCTTTGAGAGATCCTCTCAAGAACACTTTACCGCCCCAAGAGCTGTAAACAAAAGAAGATAACTAAGCCAAGCCAAATCCAGTTTATTAGTTTAGGGGTGGGCGCTTGAGTTTTTTTTGGGGATAATTTATGCTGAAATGGTTTAATTGGGTTGGCAACAGGAGGAAAGATATCAACGCCTAGAGTATTCGCTCTCTCACACCAGTAGCACCGACCAAAAGTACCACTATAAATATGGTTAGTGACTTGGCTACAGGATTTTAAGTGCTTAATTGCTGAGGTTAATGCGTCAAACCATTCACCTGGAGACGGTCTAGAACTGGGCGATTGATAGCCATCATTGAAACACTTTAAAAATAATCTTTTAAGTTCTGGATGCAAAATATCTAAAGGCATTCCAATTCGACTAAGCTGCATCTCACCACTTTGACTATAAGGCCATAAATTTTGGCTCACTGATTCATCTTGACCGGGTGGATCTCCCGTTCCTTTCCACTTTCCTTGAAAGGGATGAGAGCCAAACAAAAGATAATAAATAATGATCCCTAGACGAAAACGGTCATGAAATCTAGTCTGAGTTAAATTTCTCAGATCCTTACCAATTAATTCGGGTGGATTAAATCCTTCTGAACCCACTGAGCAACGATACACTTTTCCCGTTTGAGAAACTTTAACTTGAAAAGAATCTGTATCAATGATAGAAACTAAACCCAAAGCTGTCACCAGTATGTTTTGAGTCTTCATATCTCCAACTACATAGCCTTTCTGATGGATAGCTTCCATGGCTGATGCCAGATTTAGTGCCGTTATATGTAAGCAATACCAGTTAAACTTAGGACTTTTGTTCTGACGATATTTTGCATTATAAACAAAAAGAAGCTGTTGAGAATCTGGAATTTCAGGCATTAAAAAGCCGACACATTTATTTTTCGAGTAAACTAAATCAGTTGGCCAAGCGATCGAAATATGATTTTGACTTTTTGTGGGATTATCTGGTGGATTCGCTATCATAGCTTTTAATTTTTCTGTCGCTTCATTCGTTGGAGAATGATAAATTTTAGCTAAACAACCACTTCTATTAGTTCTCCAAACGGTTCCTTCCCCACCACTAGATCGCTTTTCAATCAGAGAAATAGCCTGTCCTTTACTGTTACGATAGTCAGCCATTGTTTTATTTTAACTACTAAAAAATACCAAGATATCCAAAGAATTATCGAACAAGCACCTCCACAACGGATTTTTTGTTTCTCTCTTCGAGAAGTATTAGATCCCAAGATAAGTTATTGGTGGATCTGTTTTTGCATCTTCTGTCTCGGTTTTATCCGTACTTATTATTGTCTTATCATAGACACAAACCAACATTGTTTTATCATCATCTGTTCTATCATTAACTTCAGTGGAGTTGAGCCATTCCTTTACGGATTCTTCTTCTTTTTCGCATGTTTCTTGTTCTAGCCCTTTCTCAAAAGGTTCAAAAAAACTAGCAGAAGGATGCCAGGTTCGAGTATTAATAGATAACCGTTCTAATCCATCCGTTGAAGCACAAATAAAATAGTAGTTTCCATCAGATAGAACCTTGACTTGCATATCTTCCATGGCATATTTTGATGTCACAAATGTAGTTTGATTAGCATATTCTCCTTTAGTGGGTTTAAACAAAAGCTGATAATCAGAGTTTTCCGAGCGAGCGACGATAAAACCATCTCCTATTTGCATTCCTGCTATCCAATCACGCGTGGCAATAAATAACAGCAAAGTACAAGACAAATTCTTTAAGGAATAGTCTGGATTATCTTTTTTATTATCTTTTACTTTCTCTTCTAGCTTTCTAACAACTTGATTGAAAGCGGTAGTAAAAACCCTTTCAGCCATTTGATCGGCAATAGGTTCTTGTACATTATGACCCTTGCTTATATGGATACCTAACCATTTTTGTAAGCTCTCCAGTGCTGATTGAACAGCTAACTGAGAGCCAATATCTGAGTATTTTGCACTGCCTGCACCATCAGAAACCGCACCTATAATGATATCTTCCTCTTCAAGAACTACAAAGTTTCCATAGTCTTGACAGGGGAGTTGGTTTCGTGTGTGACTGGTTCCAGTTGCAGAAGCGGCGATCGCCTTCCAAACCATAAGTTATCCTTAAATTGTAAAAATCTCAGCTAGATACCTGACCCCATCCAGGGGCAGACAATGTAATCTGTGCTCCACCCGGTTTACTATGAGAAACTCGTTCTAGAGAAGCACTCAACCACTCAAACATCGATTTGAAATCTAATCCATTTAAAAGCACAGGCGGACGTCCGGGAGGGGCAATTTGAGCCAGCGTTTGCATATCTGCGTCCTCTACGCCCACAGCGAAAAACATGATTTTTTTCTCATCCTCAGATTGCCGGACTCGGTTGGCAGCATTTTCCCAATCATCAGTCGGCGAACCATCTGTAACGAGGAAAACCCAAGGACGATAGTATTGAATGCCATTGTCTTTGTAGGTTTGTTTCCGGTCTTCGAGGATATCTAGGGCATACTCAATTGCCGATCCCATTGGAGTAAGCTCTTCTGCTTGAAGTTGTGGTGGGGAAAATTGGTCAATGGTGACAAAATCCTGGCGCATGACCACAGGGCCAAATGAAATAATCGCTATTTCTACTCTCAAAGAGGCTAGTGTATCTTGTTCAACGGCTTGCTTAAAGGTTTTTAAGCCTGAATTTAACTCCTGAATGGGCCGACCAGACATAGAGCCAGAGTTATCAAGCAATAAAACGACTGGGCAACGTGGCTCTGGATTATCAACAAATTCCGGTTTTCCTACAGGCATTTGACATTCCTCATTGAGTCAATTAACTTGAAGTCATGGTCAAAGGCTGACTAGCTACGTTAGAGTGCACAATTTTCAAATGCACTAGACAGCCGAATCTAGACTGAATCGGTTACTGTATGTGATTTTCCTTCATAATACCCTGACCGATCTCAGGACTTTGCTGATGGGCATCAGGATTTGTGTTAGAATTCCATCAGGAATTTACAGGGTACTGAGACTATGCCACCTGCTGACGAGCAATTCACTGAAGCTGCTAACTCCTGGGACTTGAAAACGCTGTACTCGGATTTAGCGGCTGTTAAGGGAAAACCGCTAACCCCCGTTGAGAAGCTGCACTTACGGGGGTTGCTTTGTGGCTATAGTCCTGGGGAAATGGCTGAAAAGCTACAAAAGAACTCGAAGGGGGTGGAAACGGATCTATGCGCTACGATTTATAAGTATGTTAAAAATTTTGTCGGTAAAGGTAGTGAAAAAATAGATAATTGGAGAACGATTAGTCAATGGATGGAGGATGCGGGGTACAAAGAGCGCTCTGTATTACAGGCTAACATTGAGCAGGATTGTCCTGATTCTAATCAGGTAAATGTGACGAATATAAAATTTGAAAATAATCAAATCAGAATTGATGTATTTTTACAGTTAACTGTACCTCTACCTCCAGAAGTTTCCTTAGAAGAAAATGAACGTTAACAAGGGGCCCAGAGCAACTTGCCTCCCAAGCCGTAGGGTGCGTTAGCCAACCATCGTAGGGTGGGCAGGAGGATAAGCTATTGATTCACCTTCGATAACTTCATTCCCTGCTCACCCTACCCGCTAACTGGTGCGTTACGCTATCGCTAACGCACCCTACTGGACTGTTTCACCTAAAATAGTGCTTTGTTTGTAGTAAGCACGAAGAGTGCTTAAAAGCCTAGCTAGAGAGGGCTAAAGCCCTCACTACAAACAAAATCTAATGCATCACATTAGATGAAACAATCCACTACATAACTACAAATCAACTGTCGATCGCAACTGTTTTCATGTCTTTAGCAAAACCTTTCACAATTCAGAGGAGGAGATAATTGAACAATGGCTACCTTAGAACATTTACGCAGTGCAGTTATTCAAATCTTAGAAGAGTTATATCATTATAATACTTCTCGTCAGGAAAAGGATGTTTTTTCGGAAATCATTTTGGATAAGGAACGAGATCATTATCTTTTGTTAGATGTGGGTTGGAAAGGAAAGCAGTATATTTACGATTCTTTTATTCACATGGATATTAAAGATGGTAAAATCTGGGTGCAACGAAATTTTACGGATGTGGATTTGGGAGAGAAGTTAGCAGCAATGGGTGTAAAGAAGCAGGATATTGTTTTGGGTTTACATTCGCCTTTTATACGCCAGTTTTCGGATTATGGAGGGGTTTAAAAAGATAACCGATTTGAGATTACAATAATTATTTAACGTTTAATCTAGAAAAAATGTCAGCAGCTACCGGTTTAGATTTAGCCCAACAAACGGAAGATTATCTAAAAACAGCCCCCAATCCAGAAGCAATGGAGGAAAAAACGGAAATCTTGCGAGAAGGATTAGTGGGTTTAGGGGCGCGATCGCTACTTGCTCTGAATGTACCTCCACCCTGGAGTGCAACACAAGGGGGTAAATTAGATTATTTTCGGTTTTTGGAAAGACTCGCTCGATATTCTGGCACTCTCAATTTTACCCAAACCCAACATCAAAGCGCAGTATCGTTTATTGCCAACGGAGACAATGAAAAGCTGAAAAGCCATTATATCCCTAAAATGAGATCGGGTGAAGTTTTAATCGGTGTATCCTATGCCCATTTGCGCCGGGAAAAACCAACATTAGAAGCGACAAAAGTTCCAGGAGGTTATCTATTCTCTGGCTATCTGCCCTGGATAACCGGTTGGAGTTTATTTCAACAGGTGGTTGTTGCCGCGAGATTGGAAGATGATAGTATTATTTTTGCCCTCATGCCGTTTGTCTCATCGGCTCAAGGAGAGTTACGATTTTCGGCTCCCATGTCTTTAGCGGCAATGTCATCAACCAATACGGTGAGTGCCGAATGCGATCGCTATTTTATTCCTGATGAAACTGTGGTTAGCCTTCAGTCCAAAGACTGGATGAAGGAAAAAGACCGCCAGAATGTTTTAAATGCAACCTTCTCTATGCTAGGTTTGGCGCGATCGGGTTTAGATATTGTCGAAAAGGCGAGTAAAACTCAAGCTGCGATCGCCCCTCAATTTTTAGTATTATCCGAGCAACTGGAGCATTTGCGTGCCAAGATTTACACAGAAAAAGAGGAACAGCGGTTGTCCCTAGAGCAACAGTTGCAACTACGCGCTCAGGCGATCGCCTTGACTCATCAATGTAGTTTAGCTACGATTATCGTTTCCAGAGGCAGCGCCAACCAAAAACATCACCCTGCACAACGCATTTATCGAGAAGCCTTAGTTTTATCGGTTATGGGACACACGAATAAGGTCATGGAAGCTACCTTAGAGCAAGTCGTCAATCAAGGGAATATTTAATTATTCAGAATTTGGACTAGGATGCGTAGCAGGTCTTCTAGATCAGCAGGGACACGGTAAAGATTGAGGTCTTGGGTGACTTGACGAGACTGGCGATCGAATTGACCAAATTGCCAAATATTGCCGGTGGAAATTGCGCCGTAGAGAAGGGTTTGATCGGACTCGATCCATTGATCGAGAGCAATCAATTCGATCGCCAGTTGCACAAAACCCCGTTCTAGATCTTCATTTTTAGCTTCGATCGCCAGGAAAACACCATCGCTTTGCAGCAAATAATCGAGGGAACCTTTGAGTTGATGGCTCACGAACACGGGATATTCAACATTGAGGGTGGCTTGGGTATAGTGCAGCACGTCCGTTAAAACCGGGGCGATCAGGAATTCCCGACGAGCCATTTCACTGGTGAGGCTAAGACGCGGGAGGCTCTCTTCAATGCGAGTTGTGAGGTCGAGTAGGCGATCGAGAGTACCGGTATACTGGGGAAATTGTAGCGATCGCCTAGAGAGTAAAACCTGAAAACATGCCAGAATATCTTGCGGCGCAAAGTTAAGCTTAAAGTAATCTGCAAAAGTATACGATTCTTCTGGCTTGATAATGGTGAATCGAGACATAGTGATACCAATTCAAATTATGATACAATGATCCCAAGTATTTATTACAGTTAAATCGTAAATCAAATGATCAATCAAGGGATTCTGGCGATCGCCGTTATCATTTCTTTCCTACTCAGTCTTGATGGTATCGCACTATCAGCACTTTTCCCTGCTCAGGAAGAGCCTCTCCAAGAGTCAGAAATTTCCATTACATATCCATCCTACGAAGCCAAAGAGCATGGGGTCGATCATTATGATGACGATCATGACGATCATGACGATGACGATGATGACGATCATGACGATCATGACGATCATGACCATGACGACGATCATGACCATGACCACCGTTATGGTCTCCCGACTACGAAACGCTAATCATACGTTTATCTGAATCTACAATCAGAGGAGAAAGTTAGCCCATGAATATAGCCTTTCTCTAATAGATGAGAGACAGATTTAGTCCCCTCTCCCGTACGAAACCCCTACAGGATTAGCACGGGAGAGGGGGTTAGGGGTCAGAGCTATACTTCACGCCAAATAGAAAGGCCATAGTTCTTGCCTAAACTTACCAGACGAATTATTTCTGGAAATTCAATGTTTGGCTCAAAAAAACCAGGTTTCGTGCGATCGCTGGCTATTAACTGCCATAACTGACAAGATAGAGTCTCTAATGCAGAACTCTTCCCTGGATATAACAAATAAAAATTGTTTGTAGGGGCGAAAAAATCTTCGCCTCTACCAGATAAGGTTACTCTAATCTCCCTAGAACAACGTATAAATAAACGGTGCAATCACAGACGCTTGACTGAGGATAATCAAAGCACCCACCATTACCAAACTAATAATTAACGGCAACAGCCAATACTTTTTACGCTCTCCTAAAAAAGCCCAAAGATCTTCAAAAAATTCCATATATGACACTCCAATGCCTTTAAATTAACAATTGACTAAAATGGATATTCTAAACTCTTCGCTGTTCTGGGATGGGAAGGAATTCGATACGTCTCCACCGGTTTACGCCATTCTCGACGCATGGGGTCGCCTCCAAACCGTTTTCTCAGAAATCCCATCGGCACGATCATCCCATAAAAAATAATCCCTAAAATCAAGCGGGTATTAATCCAACCCATCATCAAACCAAAGCGGGCAAAACCTTGATAAAACGGGTCGAGAGTTTTCGGCGCAACTAATGCCCAAGCCCAGAAAATACCCAGCACAATCCAGGGCCACAGGGCACTACTATGACCGAGGATCAATGGCCAGATAATCCCAAAAACTAAACCCACCATTACTCCAAACAGGAGACCAAATTGGCGGAGTTCTTTTGTATTGAGTTTTTTGATTGGCTGCATAATGATTAATCGTGATTTGTAGTTTCTTTTCTTCGGTAGTGAACTTCTAATCCTAGGATTAAACCCCCCTACCCCCTATCTCCCCATTCCCCCATCCCATTTTTCAAGGGAGAATGAAACAGCGTTTCCGCAAGCGGACGTGAAAGGGGAGGTTGGGGGGATCAAAAACCTAATCTAATTCAAACTCTGTCTTCCAAGACTCATCTTTTTCCCAAGCGGGTTGGTCAGTCTTAGCTAACAAGAAATTTTCCAGAACCAGATAATCCATTTCGGTACGCATGAAGCAGCGATACGCATCTTCTGGAGTACAAACAATCGGTTCTCCGCGCACATTAAAGGACGTATTCACAATCAGACCGCAACCCGTCAGTTTATCAAAATGACTGATTAAGCTGTGATAGCGAGGATTGGTTTCCCGGTGAACGGTTTGGATACGCGCCGAATAGTCCACGTGGGTAATGGCAGGAATTTCTGAGCGGGGAATATTGAGTTTTTCAATCCCAAATAGTTGTTTTTGCTCCTCTGTCATTGGAATACGCAACGATTCCTTAACTGGAGCCACCATCAGCATATAGGGACTGGGACTATATTGCTCGAAGAAATCCGAAACGCGCTCGGCCAAAACGGAAGGAGCAAAGGGACGGAAAGACTCTCGATACTTAATTTTCAGATTCATCACCGACTGCATTTTCGGCGACCTGGGGTCACCAATAATGGAGCGTCCACCCAATGCACGGGGGCCAAACTCCATCCGCCCTTGGAACCAGCCCACCACATTTTCATTCGCCAAAATTTCGGCTAACCGAGGCATCAGTTCCGCATCATCCAGGCAAACATAGGAGGCTTTCACCACGTTCAAATAGTCGAGAATTTCAGCATCGGAGAACTTCGGTCCCAAATAAGACCCACGCATTTGGTCTTGTACGGGAGCAGCAATTTTTTCTGGGGTTAAGGTTCCCACTGTTGCTGTAGCTGTTTCTTTAGCATTACTGAACACTACAGGCGTTTTCTCGGCTGTCACTGTGCGTGGCATACTGTGGTATTCGTACCAAGCAGATAGAGCAGCTCCTAACGCTCCACCCGCGTCGCCAGCAGCCGGTTGTACCCAGACTTCCTTAAATCCACATTCGCGTAAAATCCGACCATTGGCGACGCAGTTGAGGGCAACTCCACCGGCTAAACAGAGGTTTTCCACCTGGAGTTCTTTTTTCACTGTATTCGCCAGACGGATGACCACATCTTCAGTCACCCACTGGATGGAGCTGGCGATGTCCATTTCTCGCTGACTGATGGGGGTTTCGGGTTTCCGGGGAGGGCTGCCAAAGAGGTCATCAAACTTGCTGTTGGTCATCGTCAGACCGGTGGCATAGTTGAAGTAATCCATGTTTAACCGGAATGTGCCATCGTCTTTGACATCAATCAGGTTGCTGAGGATGGTGTCAATATATTTGGGTTCACCATAGGGCGCGAGTCCCATGAGTTTGTATTCCCCAGAGTTGACTTTGAAGCCGGTGTAGTAGGTGAAGGCAGAATAGAGTAAGCCCAAGGAGTGGGGAAAGTCGATTTGCCATTGGGGAATGAGCTGGTTTCCTTCTCCGAGCCAGGCGGTGGTGGTTGCCCATTCGCCAACACCGTCGAGACAAAGAATGGCGGCCCTCTCAAAGGGACTGGGGAAGAAGGCGGAGGCTGCGTGGGACTGGTGATGCTCGGTGAACATCAGTTTGGGCAGCTCGGTTTTCTTGCACTGGCCGATTTCTGAGAGTTCGGTTCTTAATACAGTTTTGAGATAGAGCTTTTCTTTTAACCAGATGGGCATAGCCGCCAGGAATGAGCGAAACCCTCTGGGGGCATAGCTGAGGTAGGTTTCCAGGAGCCGTTCAAATTTGAGTAGGGGTTTGTCGTAGAAGACGATATGATCTAGGTCAGAGATCGTGGTTTGAGCTGTTTCCAGGCAATAGGCGATCGCATGTTTTGGAAACCGTGGATCGTGCTTCTTGCGCGAAAATCGCTCTTCCTGCGCTGCCGCAACGATTTCGCCATCACAGACGATTGCCGCCGCGCTATCATGATAAAACGCTGAAATTCCTAGGATCTTCATTTAGTTCACCCCTACGCCAGTTAATTTAAGCCAATTTTGGGATTTTTTTGGGATCATGAATAGAGATTGTAACTTAGGGTTTACCCTATAAGCACTGTGTTCACTATTTTCAGGAAAGACGAACATCGGTTCGCTCTCATCTTGGACTACCTTAATGATTACGATCGCTTGGCATAATCTTCAGGTGCGTTCATATTGTAAACTTTCTTAATGATTAAACCGACAAAATCCCTCAAAGTCAATAAAGTCTCTCAAGTTGCCCTTCTATTGATCTGCTGGATTGGCATCCCTTGGATTATCGTTGAGATAGCCATGATCCTGCTCGATCCCTTTCTCTTCAAGGGTTTCTACCAGTATGATCCCGACATGGGCTTTCGAGTCAGACCCGATACATTAGGCTCAAACCGTTTTGGATTTAACGACCAAGACTATCCCCTTGAGCGAGTTTCCGGAACGGTGAGAATGATGATTGTTGGTGATTCGTTCAACTGGGCGGGGGGGTTAGAGGGTAACTATACGACCCTACTCGAAAATCAGTTCGCTCAAACCCCAGATTTACCTCCTGTAGAAGTTATTAATGCAGGCTATCCCATGACCCATGCTGGGGAGCAGTTAATTATGTTGCAGAAATTCGGTTTGCAATATCAACCAGATTTAGTTATCTTGGGGGTTTTTGTGGGTAATGATTTTATTGATGCCGACCCCTACCGCAAGCGTATTGTGGTCAATGATACTCAAATTGATATTGATAAACGCAACGAAATTCAGATATTAGGATATCCAATTATTTTTAAGTCTCGCCTATGGATGTTTATCGAGCAAAAATATAAGGTTTTTCAAGAAACTGCTCAAATTGAACAACCGGCATGGGCCAACCCGACTCCACAAGAGGAACAGGGTACATTTACCGAGGAAACTTTCTTAAAAATTCAGCGAGCCAGATTAGAGTTTTGTAATCTTAGAGCGCACGCAGAAGGTAAATATGATGATAGAATTAAATACTTGTTTGACAGTATTACCCAAATGAAGCAGATTTTGGCGGAGCGCCAAATCGAATTTAAAGTAGCGATTTATCCCGATGAGTTTCAAGTTAGTCAAGCCTTAGCCGATCAACTCTTTGAAACGTATCAACTCAATCGGGAAGACTACGATCTAAATCTGATGCAAAAGTTGCTCATTGAGTTTCTGGATCAAGAGGGGATTCCTTATATTAATATGCTCGATAAATTCCGTCAAGTGGGTCAAACCCAAACCTTATATTTACTCAGAGATACCCATTGGAATCTGGCAGGGAATCAATTAGCATCAGATATTTTATATCAAAATTTATTGGATGAGGTTAAAACCAAATAATATGAAAGGGTGGCAGAAACTCAATTTTCGTAGAGTAGTTAATTGGGCATTTTTAGGATTTCTGTGGATAGGGGTTCCCTGGTTAGCCGCAGAACTGTTTATGATCGTGATGGAACCTTATCTATTTAAGGGTTTTTTCCAGTATGATGCAGATCTGGGATTTCGAGTCAATCCTGAGACTCCTGGCACGAATAAATTTGGGTTTAACGATCGCGATTATCCCCTAGAGAAAGCACCGGGAACCTACCGCATTGTAGTCGTTGGAGATTCCTATAGCTGGGCAGGCAATCTAGATGGCAACTATACGGCACTCTTAGAACAACAGTTTGAAGACTATTATGGAGCGCCCAAAGTTGAGGTGATTAATGTGGGGTTTCCCATGGCCGATCCGCCTATGTATTTGGGAATGCTGCAAAAATATGGTTTAAAGTTTAATCCCGATCTCGTGGTTTTGGGCTTTTTTGTGGGCAATGATTTGCATACGCCAGTCAATCAAAAACGGATTGTTCTTAACGATACGTTTATCGATATCGATCGCACTAAAGAATTGAAGATCTTGGGATATCCTATCATTGGACAATCTAGAGTTAAGATGTTTTTACAGCAACGCTATCGAATTTTTCAGGAGCAACTGAAACTGCAACAAGCTCAACAGGAAAATCAAGGAAAATTTGAACTGATTGAGGGAGCGATCGCCCAAGATACTCCCACTCCGAATCCTAGCCCTGAAACTGCCCCCATCTATTCAGAAGAAACTTTTTTAGACATTGAACGCTGGAAGCTGGAAATTAATAACTTACCCGCCTATCAAGCAGGAAAATTTACCCCTCAGTTTGAATATTCTCTGCAAGCAGTTGTGAAAATGGCAGAGCTGCTGAAAGAAAAAAATATTCCCTTTGTGGTGGCGCTTTACCCTTCAGAATACCAAATCGATCAAACTCTGGCGAGTAAAATTTTTACTGAGTATGAACTTAATCCTGAAGATTATGATTTAGAACTGCCTCAAAAAGTGGTTATTGAAACGCTAGAGGCTCATGGTATTGACTATTTAGATATGTTAGAGCCTTTTCAAGAAGCAGGCAAAGAACAAGTCCTCTATATTTTACGCGATACCCACTGGAATTTAACCGGTAATCAATTAGCCGCTAATCTATTATTTAACACCTTAAAACCTCAAGTCGATGCCCAACTTCGGTAATACAAAAGTTTCTACTTTTAGGTAATAATCCTGCGTATATCTACCCTTCTTAACCCATTAGTGATTACCCATTACCTATTACCAGTCCTATATTTCAGTAACAATTATTCATTTTGGTCAGCTCTAGAGTCCGGTAAAATAAGACCAGTCCATTAGGATTGCATCAAAAATCATTGCCATCTAAGATTCAAGGTGAGTATGGCCCATGAACTTGGAATCCCATCCATTTATTAGTTATTTTGAACCCGATCAAGTCGCTCAATTGTGCGATCTGGCGGATATGATCGAGTTTGACCAACCAACTGTGATTTTTGAAGAAGGTGAAGTTCCGGATGGACTCTATCTGGTGTTAGCCGGTCAAGTTGAATTTAGCAAGATGATCGATACTGAGAAATATCAAACGATCGCCTTAGCTAAGGAAAATGATTTTTTTGGAGAATTTGGTGTCTTAGATGGGAAACCGAGAAGTGCCAGAGCAACAGCCGCTGAAGGAAGTATTTTAGCGAAAATTCCCCAAGATAAACTGATGGATATTTTACAAAATAGCAAAGGGGAAGTGATTTTAGCCCTCTTCCGGCATATTATCCATCATATTCGCATTACGACCACCCAATATGTGAATCAAATTGTCCATAAACAAAAAATGGTGTTGGTGGGCGAAATGGTGAATACCATTATCCATGACTTCAAAAGTCCCTTTAATGGCATTCAGCTCTCAAGTTCTATGCTCCAAGAGATGCACTCTGATGAAGAAACTCAAGAATGGTGCGATCTGATTCAAGCGCAAATTACCCGCATGTTGGGAATGGCGGAAGAAGTTTTAGAATTTTCTAAAGGCCATGCCACCCTCTATCGGCAACCGATACAACTGTCAGACTTATTGAAACAGTTTGAAAAGCTCAATCGAATTTACTTGCACTCTGCTCAAGTGGAGTGGGTCGTGCAGATTGAACCGGTGGAAATTTATGCTGATTTTAATAAGCTGTTGCGAGTTCTGCAAAACATCATTACTAATGCAGTAGAAGCGTTTGAAGGAAAAGGTGGCCGCATCGAAGTAACGGCTAAAAGCCAGGCTGAATGTGTGGCGATCCAGATTCGGGATAATGGCCCAGGCATTCCGAAAGCGATTCAAGAAGACTTCTTTGAGGCCTTTGTCACCCATGGCAAGCGGGGGGGAACGGGACTGGGAACGGCGATCGCCAAATCCATTATTGATGCTCACCAGGGCCAAATTAGCTTTGAATCTGAAGAGCAACAAGGGACTACCTTTACCATCCGTCTCCCTCGTTAACCGAATTCAGGGTATATAGCGCTTTGCGCTAGGGAATAGAGAGTAGGGTTGGGGTATATGGCAAGACAAAACTCAACACTGTATTTCATGGGCAGCGAAAAGCGCTATAACAATGGTTCTGGTCGTTTCCATAAAAAATTCTGATGAAAGAATATTGGGGTGAGGGGTCTCACCCCTCATTTGTATGTTATATTGAATTTGATGCACCCTGATGGACGCCCACTTGTGGGGCGTTTTTTTATTTTAAAAGCGCTTTGTGTTGGTAATGGGTAATTAGGGAACAGGCAATAGGGAATAGGTAATCTCCCCATTCCCCTATTCCCGGACTTAACCCAAATATTTAGCCACGGTTTGCACGTCTTTGTCACCCCGCCCGGAACAGTTGATAACCATGCGAGGATTGCCTTCGAGTTGGGGACAGAGGGTTTCTAAATAGGCGATCGCATGAGACGTTTCTAGAGCAGGAATAATACCTTCTAATTTCGATAAGCGCTCAAAGGCAGCCACCGCCTCGCGATCTGTCACGCTATAGTACTCAGCCCGTTCCGTTTGCTTCAAATAGCTATGCTCTGGGCCAACTCCGGGATAATCTAAGCCAGCACTAATCGAATGGGCTTCAATCACCTGACCATCTTCATCTTGGAGCAGATAGCTCATCGCTCCGTGTAACACACCCACTTGGCCTTGGGTGAGGGTTGCCGCGTGCTTATCCGTATTCACCCCTTCTCCGGCTGCTTCCACACCAATGAGGCGCACAGAACTTTCCTTAACAAACTCATAAAAGAGTCCCATGGCATTCGATCCACCACCAACACAAGCTAAAAGAATATCGGGTAGTCCGCCCCATTTTTCCCAAGCTTGGGCGCGGGTTTCTTCACCAATAATGGTATGAAAGTCTCTCACCATCATAGGGTAAGGATGGGGCCCGGCAACTGAACCTAAGATGTAGTGAGTTGTTTCCACATTCGTTACCCAGTCGCGAATGGCTTCTGAGGTAGCATCTTTGAGGGTTCCGGTTCCCGCTTCTACGGGGCAAACTTCAGCTCCCAGTAGTCGCATCCGAAAGACATTGAGTTTTTGGCGCTCCATATCGTGAACGCCCATATAAATCACGCAGTTTAGACCAAAGCGGGCGCAAACCGTGGCAGTGGCGACTCCATGTTGTCCGGCTCCGGTTTCAGCAATAATACGCTGTTTACCCATACGCTTGGCCAGGAGAACTTGAGCTAGGGCATTATTGATTTTATGAGCGCCGGTATGGTTGAGGTCTTCTCGTTTGAGATAGATTTGGGGCCCAGTACCATCGGGTTTACGGTAGTGTGCGGTGAGTCGTTCGGCGAAGTACAGGGGACTGGGACGACCGACATAATCACGGAGTAGGCCTTGGAGTTCGGCTTGAAATTCAGGGTTGTGGCGATAATGAGCGTAGGCTTGCTCTAGTTCGGCTAGGGCAGGCATGAGGGTTTCTGGGACGTATTTGCCGCCAAACTGACCAAAACGGCCGAGGAGATCGGGGACGGAGGCAATCGTTTGAGCTGGATGGGTTGGAGTTGTAGTCACAGGGATTCTTATGATACGAATAGGACACGATCGTATTCTAAGCACCTGTGAGCATCACATCAATATGGGGAAGAGGCGATCGCCTCTTCTTGATCCTGAAAAAGAAAAGCAAAGAATTTAGAAACAGGGTTTCTCTGAATATATTGGCTCGTTTTCTCAATTGATTTTTATCTTGCTAGTCCAATCATTATGCTCTCTGTAGTGAACGAGTGGTTAAAATATCGTTCCTGGTTAAGGGTTTTACTACAGAGAGTGGAACTGTAATCACTTAGATCGATTCACCAACTGCATTGAACGTGTCTAGGATGCAACCGGTTTCACCACTGCCGGAGTGGGGAATAAAATCGATCAGGGTGGTGATATCTCCTTGATAAATTCCATATTCTGGAACATCTTGGAGTAAGAAAATTTCTTGATAATGTTCTAAATTCATGGCTTTATTCTCGATAAGGTTTTAGAGTGACAAAATAAAATTGATCGTCAATCAATCGCTGTAACCCAATCGTGACTACAAGTAATAGACAATCATTTACTCCTTCTAGTTCACCGATAACTTGATAATATGTACCGTCCTACACCACTTGTCGGATTCCATTGCGATCGCGTGGAGATTTAGAAACCTGGTTTCTATCAGTATCTTGGCTCATTCTCTCAAGGTAGGGAGCAACCCGGTTCCTTTGGAGTTGGCGATTGCCCTAGGACATCAATTCCTCTTCTATGCTCACCCCTATTCTCCCGAATGTGATTTAGATCGCGTTGACATCTATCGCAACATCTTGTTACATTACTTAATAAGTCAGGACACAAAACTTCACAAACTAGGAGACAGTCATGATTTACTTCGTTTTTCTTAGCCTCGTTATTGTTGCGGGTTGGTTAGCTGCTTCTGTGATCGGAAGCACAGCTTATTTCCAAGGTGAACAAAACTAATCACCACTTCCCATAATCCCACTGAAACGCTTTAGCGTTTACCTCAATCTGTCACTGGAAAGTAATCAATCACATAAGGAGAACATCATGGTTGACCTAGTTATTCTTGCACTTGTCGTTGTTGCCGGTTGGTTAGCTGCTTCAGTTATCGGAAGTGTAGCTTACTTTCAAGGTGACAAAAGCTAATAGAGACCTCCGATAATACTACGGAAGTTCTAAAACAGTTGAGTCCCTTGCCTTCGTCTTTCACTGCAAAGTATCTTATCTGAACACATCAGGAGAACCTCATGGTTGATTTCGTTTTTCTTAGCCTCGTTATTGTTGCCGGTTGGTTAGCTGCTTCTATCATTGGAAGCAAAGCCTACTTTATGGGTAAATAAAGTCAATCGATCTGACTAGACCTAGTAGGGTGCGTTATTAACGCACCCTATAATTTTTTTTACTCTCTGCGTTTCCGTGTCTCCGTACCTCCGTATCACCCTGTTCTCGTGTCCCTCCGTGATGAGATCGCCGACTTTCTCTACGCCGTTAGCCAGAATACACTAGAATAGAGCAAATTAGCTTATGCTCAAAATTTAGAACGGTGAATAGTTCTCCTTCCTCTACTGACCTTGACCCGAAACGCTTGTTTTCATTTGAACTTGATGACTTCCAACATCAGGCGATCGCTGCATTGAACGCTGATAAGTCCGTCGTGGTATGCGCTCCCACGGGATCGGGTAAAACCTTAATCGGAGAATACGCCATTTATCGCGCCTTGTCACGGGGGAGGAGAGTCTTCTATACCACTCCCCTGAAAGCGCTCTCGAATCAGAAATTGCGTGATTTCAGTCAAGTGTTTGGCGCGGAAAATGTTGGATTAGTTACGGGTGATTTGTCCCTTAATCGGGAAGCGCCAGTGGTAATCATGACGACGGAAGTATTTCGCAATATGCTCTACGGAACGCCTATCGGTCAAATTGGTACATCGATCCAAGGGGTAGAGGCGGTGGTTTTGGATGAATGCCACTATATGAACGATCGCCAACGGGGAACGGTTTGGGAAGAGTCGATTATTTACTGTCCTCCCCATATTCAACTGGTGGCACTCTCGGCAACAGTAGCCAACAGCGACCAGCTCACAGCCTGGCTTTCAGAAGTTCATGGCCCCACAGAACTGATTTACTCGGACTTCCGTCCGGTTCCCCTGCAATATAACTTTTGCAACCTGAAAGGCATCTTTCCCCTACTGAATAAGAAAGGGAATGGCATTAACCGGTTATTGCTCAATACCAAAGCTAGGGGCAAAAAACCTCCCAAGGTGAAACCCAAGGATCAAGTGCCCCACCTGTTATCCGTGGTTTCCCAACTGAATGAGCGAGATATGCTACCAGCGATTTACTTTATTTTTTCCCGTAAAGGATGCGATCGCGCTGTGGCTGATACGGTGGGACTCTCTCTGCTCTCCTCGGAAGAAAAACGGCAAGTGGCTGCCCACCTAGAACTGGTGCTGCATGAGCATCCTGAAGCCATTCGCCGCTCCCAAGTGGAATGTCTCTATCGGGGGGTTGCCTCTCACCATGCGGGCTTATTACCGGCTTGGAAATCCCTAGTCGAAGAACTGTTTCAACAGGGATTAATTAAGGTTGTGTTTGCTACGGAAACCCTGGCAGCCGGGATTAACATGCCTGCCCGAACCACCATCATTTCCAGTTTATCGAAACGCACGGATCAGGGCCATCGTCTGCTCAACCCCAGTGAATTTCTGCAAATGGCGGGACGCGCAGGACGTAGGGGAATGGATGAAATCGGTCATTTAGTGGTGGTGGAAACCCGGTTTGAGGGGGCAAAAGAAGCGGGGTATTTAGCGACAGCAGGAGCCGATCCCTTAGTGAGTCAGTTTACTCCCAGTTATGGGATGGTGTTGAACCTGCTGCAAACCCATAGCTTGGAGGAAGCCAAACAACTGATCGAACGCAGTTTTGGTCAGTATATGGCCAATTTAACCTTAATTCCCCAACAGCAGGCGATCGCCGCATTGCAAGTAGAAGAAAAGCAAATTCACTCCCAACTGGCTTCCTATGGCAACCTCGAAACCCTCCAGGAGTTGGCTGCCAGTTATAAGAAGCTGCAAGAGCGACTGCGGGAAGCCAAGCGACTGTTGAAAACCTTGCAAAACCAAGCGGAACGGGCGCGAACTAAGGATTTAGCGGCCGCGATCGATTTTGCCGTCCAGGGAACACTGCTCAGTCTCAAAGGCAAGTATATTACCGTTCCTCAAGCCATTTCCGCCATTTTGGTCAGAAAAGTCCCCGGCAGCGGCCAAGCCCCTTATTTGGTCTGTTTGGGGGCGGATAATCGCTGGATGGTGGCGACCTATGGGGATGTGGTGGGGTTATATGGGGATATTCCCCGGTTTAAGGTCGTGGATGGTTGGGAACTGCCCCCAGAGTTAGGATTAAAACCAGGAGAATGTCGCAGTAGTGGCCCAGAAACGAGCGCCACAGCGAACCAAATTCCCCAGTTAGAACCCACATTAGCCGCTCCAGAGGTGGACGATCAACTCTTGCAAGTTGAGGAAATCACGAACGGGTTAATGGAGCATCTGGTACATCAGTGGCCGGAACGGGGTCGGATTCTCAAGCAGATTTCTCGTGCTGCTAGACTAGAGACAGAAATTGGCGATCGCCTCAGCAAATTTCAGCGTCTTAAATCTCGATATTGGGAAGAGTTTCTCAATTTAATTGCCATTCTGCAAGCCTTTAACGCTCTCAATCCTAACCTGGTTCCCACACCTCTCGGTGAATCTGCGGCTACCCTGCGGGGCGAAAATGAGTTATGGCTCGGTATCGCCTTAACCTCTGAAGCCTTTGCCCACCTAGAACCCCATCATTTAGCCGCCGCCTGCGCTGCCCTCGTAACCGAAACACCCCGTCCAGATAGTTGGGTGAACTATAATACCTCTCAACCCGTGATTGAAAGCCTGTTAGAACTCCAAGGAATGCGTCGCCAACTCTTCCAGCAACAACGGCGTTATGATGTAGCCCTGCCCATTTGGTTAGAGTACGAATTAATCGCTTTAGTCGAACAATGGGCCCAAGAACAGGATTGGGCAGAACTCTGTGAACAGACGAGTTTGGATGAAGGAGATATTGTGCGCTTGTTGCGACGAACCTTAGATTTATTATCCCAAATTCCCCATATTCCCCATGTTTCCGGTACATTGAAAGATAATGCGATTTGGGCGATGAAATTGCTCAACCGTTTCCCCGTCAATGAAACAGTTAACAATTAACAATTCTAGGGGCAGGTTCACCATAACAGGACTAAGGAATCGGAGTATGAGGAAAGATGCAGATTGTTTGGACAAAACACGCTGAGGAAAGGCAGCAACAATGGAGCGAGCGTTTCGGAATTACCAGAGAAGAAGTTGAAGCGGTTGTCACTAATCCTCAACAGATTATTTTGGAAGACGATGTTTTGGTGGCTCAAGTTAAACGAGGCAATGGTCTTCTGAGAGTGCCATTTGTTGAAATTGGCAAAACCAAGCGAATCTTAACCCTGTACTGGACTAATCAAATCAAGCGATATTGGCAGGAGAATTCCCATGAAAGTTAAATACAATGCGGAAGCAGACATTTTAATGTTTATCTTACGCGATGGGTTTCCCATTAATGCTATCTCCGAACCTGGAGGCGTTATTGTTAGTTATGACGAAAATGATGAACCCCTTAGCATTGAAGTTCTCAATGCATCTAAACGCAAAATGTTTAATCCTCAAGACCTTATGCTAACGATCGCCACTTGATATACTGTATGGAGGCTAATTTAACTACATCAGATCCATGTTTCTAATATTGGGTGACCTACCCTACAAGATCCATTAAATTAACAACTGTAGGGGCAGGTTCACTGAGATCTTGAATGCCCATCCATAACTCTTGTAAACCTACCCCCAACCCTTCGCGAAGGAACGCGAAGGAAGAAACCGGGTTCTCCTAAGTTGAGTCAACGAGCGAGAAGATAAGCAAGAAACCCGATTTCTAGCGCCCCCAGATGAAGGTAGAGTGATGACTGGCTTGCAAGTACACCATTTGGTTGGCTCAATCTCCGAAATGGAAATTGGTTATTTCCGCGAGTTGCCGCTCTATCTCTCCCTGGTCTAAAAACCAAGCTAGAAAATAGCCTCTGTTCTGATTGGCTAGAAGGTCTGCACAATAGTAATGAGATATTGTCCTACAGTTATCAGTCTATTCCTGTAGTCAATGCTATTGATGCCGTTCTTCGGGAAACCATTAACGAATACCTAATTGAGAAAATAGCCCATTTTGCCGACCAACACTATGACTGGAAGCTGGCAGTGTTTAAATTAATTGCGTTTGAACAGACACATACATCGCAAATTAACTTCAAAACGCCTGTCCATGCTACTGCTGCGGGTTTCTGGTATCTTCAGCAAACAGAATATCGGCATTATGTATATTTCGCATCTCAAGCTTTTCAGCAAGTTCGCCATATCCCTTATGGCAAAGAAATGTACACCCTTGCCCAAACTCTCGGCCTCTGCACCCAAGCCAAAGAATTCAACCAAATTCATACCCTCACCCTTCCCCCCTGTCCTGAACCTGACCCCGAAAAACGCTTGCGCCAAACTAGTTGGCCAGCCCTAGAAGCCTTCCACCGCGTCACCCAAGAAGCCCAACTCATCCACCGCAGCACCGGCAAAGCCACCCGTGCCCAAGCCCTAGCCCGCGCCCAAGGGGAACTGAAACAGATTCTCGATAATGCCGACCAACTCCCCCAAGCGGAAGGCGGTCTCATTCTCGATATCGCCACCACCTGGCGCGATGCTCTCCTGAATATCGCCAGCGATATTGGCAATGTGGAAATTCTCGAACCCGTCCAAAACCCCTACACCATCGGCGACCCCGTAGAAGGTGACCGGTTTGTGGGTCGTGAGGACATCCTCCGGGAACTGGAAAGCCTCTGGTTCCGTGCAGATAACCCCTCCTCTGTCCTCATCTACGGTCATCGCCGCATGGGGAAAACCTCGATTCTCCGCAACCTCACGGGGGGTTCTGACCTGAAGCTGATTTACGTGAACCTGCAACTGCTCGGCTCCGTTACCCAGGGTCTCAGTGAAGTCCTGCTGGCCATTGCTGATGATATTGCCCAACATGTGGACATTCCCGCACCCCCCGATGAAGCCTTTCTCACGTTTCCCCAACACACCTTTAAGGTCTACCTGCGGGATGTCCTCAAACAACTGGACTGTCGCGCCCTGATTATTGCCCTAGATGAATTTGAACTGATTGAAGACCTCATCAAAGCCGGACAACTCACCCCCGACTTTATGGGTTACCTGCGCGGTTTAATCCAAATGGACAAGCGTCTGGCCTTTGTCCTGGCTGGACTGCACACCCTGGAAGAAATGACCCGCGACTATTTCCAACCCTTCTTTGGCAGCACGTACCCCTTGCGCGTCGGTTTCCTCAGCCGCGCTGCTACCCGTCAAATTCTGGAAAACCCCAGCGACGACTTCCCCCTGGAATATGACCCGGATGCGGTGGATGAAATCTATCGCCTCACCCACGGTCAACCCTACCTGGTGCAACTGATAGGCTTTCAACTGGTGCGCCGGTTTAATGAACTGGTGTTTGAAACCGGTCAAGAGCGCGACCCCCGACTCACCCTAGAGGATATAGCTGCTGTCACTGATATCTCCCAAGGCGACCTCTTCCGCAATGGTCGCTACTACTTCGACGGCATCTGGAACCAAGCCAGCCAAGACCCACCGGGTCAAACGGATATCTTACAAGCGCTCGCCCCCCACCCCACCGGCCTCACCAGCGAGGAACTCCAGTCCCAGTGTCCCGATGTGCCGGACCTTACCGCCGCCTTGGACACTCTGCAACGCCATGACGTGGTTCACCAAACCGAGGAGCGCTGGCGCATTCAGGTCGAACTTTGCCGCCGCTGGATAGCCGCCCGCGCCTAGATGTGTCTTGACATCCGTAGGGGCGAAAAATTCATTGTTAGTTGTTAATTATTAATTACAAAGGCGACACCCGGATTCGAACCGGGGGATAGAGGTTTTGCAGACCTCGGCCTTACCGCTTGGCTATGTCGCCGTGTTTGACCACTCTTTCTAGAGTAACAGAATCAATTAGACTTTGACTAGACCCTAACAGAAAATTTTTCTCGCCACTGCCCAACTGCGCTATTCAATCTTGGGGATAACCAGGAATCAAATTGGGAATATACCGGTAAGCGCGCTTGCAGATGCCATCCGTAAGGCTCAAGGAATTGTTGCAGGTGTTCAGCAGAGGGATGGGGATAATCCGGATTCACTTCATCTTTGGGGCCAAGTCCACCGAGATCGGTTGCTCCTGCTTCTAAACAAGATAATAATAGGTTTGGGTAATAGACGAGATTGGGCGGAATTTGCAGGGTAATCTCTGAAGGCAGAAGGCGACGCGCAAGGGCAACGAGGGGGGGCAATTCGGTTAAGTCAAATCCCGGTAAGGTGCTGGTTTGTTGGTCTCCAGGACTGTAGGGTTGTAGAATCGCCTCTTGTATATGATAGTAGGTCTGATGAATTTCGGCGATCGCCTCTAAACTCCGAACTCTGTCTGCTTCCGTTTCCCCAATGCCCACCAAAATCCCCGTCGTAAACGGAATTCCCAGCTCTCCAGCCCATCTTAGCTGTTCTAATCTTAATCCTGGTTCCTTACTGGGTGCGTGAGCATGAACCGTTTCCAATAACCCTCCAGACACCTGCTCCACCATCAATCCCATGGAAACATTAACTTCTTTTAAGCAAGCCATCTCCTCAAAGCTCAACGGCCCTACATTAGTATGGGGCAAAAAACCATAGGAGAGCGCCAACTCAGCCAAAGCATAGATGCGCTCTAACCAAGCTCCCCGACGAGAACTAGCCGGATGGACTTCACCACTGAGAATTAAGATCTCGCAAATTCCCTTACCCTGTAACGCTTGCAACCGCTCATGAGCCTGAATACTGCTCAACCAAGCATCATCACCAGGACTAACTCGAAAGTTGCAGTAGCTGCATTGATTGAAACATTCATAAGTTGGTACGAGGGTATAAGCTGGACTATACGTTACTTCTCGATACATAGCTATAAGATGATGGATTGACGATATGGCAAGCTAGATAGACCACCTCGAAGTTTAATCTATCTAAGGATTCCAGATATCTCATAAAAAAAACCTTAAGACATCTTTACATTGCTAAATAGATATATTAAGATTAAAAAGTAAGCGAAAATTAAATCGCTGTATAGCTTGAACATCTAGATAGCTATAAGCTATTATAAAATCATGACGACCACCCTACAACCCAGATCCAATGCGAGCGCTTGGGAACAATTTTGTCAGTGGGTAACTTCTACCGAAAACCGCCTCTACCTGGGCTGGTTCGGTGTTCTAATGATTCCCACTCTCCTAACTGCAACCCTCTGCTTTATCATCGCTTTTATCGCAGCACCTCCTGTCGATATAGACGGAATCCGCGAACCGGTCTCCGGTTCATTGCTCTACGGTAACAATATCATTACTGCAGCAGTCGTTCCTACTTCCAATGCAATTGGTTTGCACTTCTATCCCATCTGGGAAGCAGCCAATATGGACGAATGGCTCTATAACGGCGGTCCCTATCAGTTAATTGTCTTCCACTTCCTCATCGGCATCTTTTGCTATATGGGTCGGGAGTGGGAACTCTCTTACCGTCTTGGTATGAGACCTTGGATTGCAGTTGCCTATAGCGCCCCTGTAGCTGCTGCGACTGCGGTGCTGTTGATCTATTCCATCGGTCAAGGATCTTACTCTGACGGTTTGCCTCTAGGAATCTCCGGCACCTTCAACTTTATGATCGTTCTGCAAGCCGAACATAATGTCTTGATGCATCCGATGCACATGATGGGTGTAATCGGTATCTTTGGTGGCGCATTGTTTTCCGCTATGCACGGTAGCTTAGTTACCTCTTCTTTAGTGCGTGAAACGACTGAATCCGAAAGCCAAAACCGAGGCTATCTTTTTGGTCAAGAACAGGAGACCTATAACATCATCGCTGCTCACGGCTACTTTGGTCGTCTGATCTTCCAATACGCTTCCTTCAATAACAGTCGTGCTTTGCACTTCTTCTTGGGAGCTTGGCCTGTAGTGGGCATCTGGTTTGCTTCTCTGGGAGTTGCCTGTTTTGCGTTCAATTTGAATGGTTTTAACTTTAACCAGTCCTTATTGGATTCTGACGGCCATGTTATCAATAGTTGGGCTGATGTCATCAACCGGGCTAACTTAGGCATTGAAGCCATGCACGAACGCAACGTCCACAATTTCCCCTTAGATTTAGCCAGTATTGAAGCCATTCCTACTATCCAAGGCTAATTCTTAAGCCTTACGCTTCAATCAAAAGTACCCAGCACCCCTGTAATGGGGTGCTTGTTGTTGTTCTTGAGTTCTTGTAGACTTCATCTGGCTCGATATTGTGACCCTGACAAAGTTGATCATAAGAAATACTTATTAAAAAAATCCCTAAAATTTTTTGTCAAACCCCCTTTACAAAACTAAATAAATAAATTAATATGTGAGGTGTGAGTGGCAAAAAAGTGCCACAGAACCTAGAAAAATAAATAGCCATCATAAAAGCATGACCACAACTCTCCAACAAAGCTCCAACGCGAGCGCTTGGGAGCGGTTTTGTCAGTGGGTAACCTCAACCGAAAACCGCCTCTATGTAGGCTGGTTCGGC